>NZ_CP051131.1:2100000-2177500 GCF_013378075.1 Parasphingopyxis algicola
TGATGGCGTTCGGCGGCGCGGGGCCGCTCCACGGCAATGCGATGGGCAAGCTGATGGGCAGCTGGCCGGTCATCATTCCGCCCTCGCCCGGCGTGCTGTGCGCCTATGGCGACGCGACGACGCGGCAGCGGGTCGAGACCCAGCGCAGCTTCAATACGCTCGCGCAGAATACGAGCGATGCCGACCTCAAGACGCTGCTCGACGAGCTCGGCGCGCAGGTCAGCGAGGAACTGGTCGCCGAGGGGGTAGAGCCCGGCGATGTCGAACTCAAATATGAGGTCGATATCCGCTATTCGGGCCAAGCCTTCGAAATCCCGCTCTCGCTCGATCCCGAGCATTTCTCGATTCAGGCGCTGACCGGCGAATTCGATACCGAGCATGAGCGGCTCTTCACCTTCAACCTCTCGCTGCCGCACGAACTGGTGAACATCCGCGCGGTCGCGCTCGGCAAGGCGGCCAATGTCGCGGCCGAGACGATCGAAAAGGGCGACGGCGATCCGTCCGCCGCCAAGCTGCGCGATCACGAGCTTTACATGGAGGGCGAGATGCGGCCCGCGGTGATCTACGATCGCGCGAAGCTGCGCGCGGGCGATATCATCCCCGGACCCGCGGTCGTCACCGAGATGGATTCGACGACGCTCATCTATAACGGCCATGAAGCGCGCGTCGACGATCATGGCAACCTGCTGATCAACCCGGCTTAGAGGAGGCGCGCGATGCCAGCCCAGATAATCGAAACCAACACCGCCCCCTTCGCCACCGTCGATGTCGATCCGGTGACGCTCGACATCATGGAAAATGCGCTGCGCAACGCGCGGATCGAGATGGATGCGACGCTCGTGCGCACCGCCATGTCGCCCGGTATCCGCGAACAGGGCGACGCCTTCCCGCTGATCGCCGATCGCGGCGGCAAGATGATCGTCGGCCAGTTCGGCAGCTTCATCGACGGCTTCTTGCGCGCCTATGACGGCACAATCGAGGAAGGCGACATGATCTTCCTCTCCGATCCCTATAGCTGCGAGGGCGCGGTCAGCCACAATAACGACTGGCTCGTGCTTCTGCCCGTGTTCCGCGGTGGGCGGCCCGTCGCCTGGACGGCGATGTTCGGCCACCAGTCGGACATCGGCGGCAAGGTCGCGGGCTCCATCCCGATCGACAGCCGCAGCGTCTATGAAGAAGGCGTCCGCATCCCGCCGGTCAAGATCTACAAACAGGGCGAATATAACGAGGATCTCGTCAAACTCGTCCTCCACCAGAGCCGCAAGCCGGACTGGTGCGCGGCCGACCTCAACGCGCTGATCGCCTCGTGCCGGGTCGCCGCGCGCCGCGTCGACGAGATGTGCGAACGGTTCGGCGAGGACATGTTCGCCTCGGCCACCGACCTGCTGCTCGAACGCAATTACCGCGCGATGAAGGCGCTGATCGCGGAATCGATCGGCGAGGAGAAGGTCAGCTTCACCGATTATATCTGCGACGACGGCGTCGGGAACGGCCCGTACAAGATCCGCTGCACGATGTGGCGCGAGGGCGAGAAGGTGATCCTCGATTTCGAAGGCACCGACCCGCAGGCGCCGAGCTCGATCAATTTCTACTTGAACGAGAACATGTTCAAGATGTTCTTCGGCATCTACATGATCATGGTCTTCGACCCGCAGATCCTGTTCAACGACGGCTTTTACGACCTGATCGAGGTCCGCATTCCCGAGGGATCGCTGCTCAAGCCCAGATATCCGGCTGCGCTCGCCGGGCGCACCCATGCGCTGGGCCGCATCTTCGATATTCTGGGCGGCCTGCTCGGCCAGCGGACGCCCGAATTCCTCAACGCGGCCGGCTTCTCGTCGAGCCCGCATCTGATGTTCTCCGGCTTCGACAAGAAGGGCGACTGGTTCCAGCTGTTCCAGATCGGTTTCGGCGGGATACCGGGCCGGCCGCTCGGCGACGGGCCCGACGGCCATTCGCTCTGGCCGGGCTTCACCAACGTCCCCAACGAGTTTCTCGAACGCTATTTCCCGCTGCGGATCGAGCGCTACGAGGCGCTCGCCGACAGCGGCGGGGCGGGCCTGCATCGCGGCGGCAACGGCATCAAGATGACCTATCGCTTCCTCGAGCCCGGCACGGTCGCAATCCATGACGATCGCTGGTTCACCTATCCCTGGGGCGTCAATGGCGGCGAACCGGGCCGGCGCGCGACGAAAATTCTCGAACGCGCCGACGGCAGCGAGGAGATCGTCGGCAACAAGCAGGACGGCGTCGAGGTGGAGGAAGGCGATCTCCTGCACTTCATCACTTGGGGCGGCGGCGGCTGGGGCGACCCTCTCGAGCGCGACCCCGAACTGGTCGGGCTCGAAATCCGCCAGGGGCTCGTGACGCCCGAAGGCGCCCGCGCCTATGGCGTCGTCGCCGATGCGAAGGGCAAGGTGGATGCCGACGCGACCGATACGCTGCGTGCGGAAATGAAGGAGCAGCGCGGCGCGAACGACACGCTGTTCAATGCGGGCCCCGATATCGAAACCTTGCGCGCCAATTGCGAGGAAGAGACCGGCCTCCCCGCGCCGAAACAGCCGGTCTGGGAAGCGCATGCCTATGCGGAAGCCGCCGAATAGGCGAAATCAGGCTAGCGTCCGCGTCCCGTAGGCGCGGAGGAACGTGTCGACGGCGCTTTCGATCCGCGCCGAGCGGGCCTCTGCGGAAACGTCGGGCGACTGGCCGAAGCGCAGCTCGACGTCGAGAAAGCCCTTGATCATCGCGCCCAGTTGCTCGGCCGCGAGTTCGGGATCGTCGAGCTCCAGCTCGCCCCGTTCGGCCGCTTCCGCCAATATCTCGGCCAGCGTCCCGCGCATCACGCGCGGTCCCGATGCCAGGAATCGCTCGCCGATCTTGGGATCGCGGCCCGCTTCCGCGGCGAGAATCCGCTCGAACCGGACGACTTCGGCATTGGTCAGCATCGTCAGCATGACCTCGCCGAAGGACAGCAGCGTTTCGCGCAGCGAGGCATCGCCCGCCGCCTTGGCCGTGATCACCCCGCGCATCCGCTGGCATTCCGAGTGGATCACCTGCGAGAACAGCGCATCCTTGCCGCCGAACTGGTTGTAGATCGTCACCTTGGAAACATCCGCCCGGCGGGCGATCGCCTCGATCGTCGCCTCGCCCAGGCCGTGCGCGAAGAATTCCTGTCGGGCCGCGTCGAGGATCGCATCGATCTTGCGCAGCGAAGACGGCCGCATCGGGGTTTCCGGAGGCAGGCAGGATGTAGCGTTAATCGATCAGTCCTCTCGATTGAGCGTATTTAATGAACGCTTGCGTATTTTTAAACGTTGCCGTTCAAAATCAGATATGGCACAGGAGCGCCGCAACTTTCAATGCTTCTATGGGCAGCCGGTGTGATTACGCGTTTTCCACTTGTCGGTATTGCGGCGATGGCCGGGTCGCTGACAGCCTGCGCCGATTTCTCGCCGCCCGAGCGATTGCCGGCGCCGGTGGCCGAGCTTCCGGCGGGTTATGCCGAAGGAGAGTCGCTCGGCGCCGCGCAACCGCTGAACTGGTGGCACGATTTCAACGATCCGACGCTCAACCGCCTCGTCGACGAGGCGCTGCTCGCCAATCTCGATATCGCCGAAGCCGCGGCACGGGTCGAGGAGGCGCGCGCCCAGGCGCGTATCGCCGGCGCCGACCGTTTTCCGAGCGTCAACGCGTCGGCCGGCGCCAACTATTCGGACACGCCGCTCGCCGGCACCAATTTCGGAGGCTTCGGCGGTGGTGCGACCCGGCTGACCAACGAGACCTATTCGACCGGGCTCGATTTCGCCTATGAACTCGATTTCTGGGGGCGGGTCCGCAACGACGCCCGCGCCGCCCGGGCCGATCTCGTCGCCGCCGAGGCCGATCTGCGCACCGCCCGGCTCGGCGCCCTTGCCGAAACCATCTCCACCTATTTCGAAGTCGTCGACCTGCGCGCGCAGATCGCGCTCGCCGTAGCGACGATCGACATCCTGCAGGACCGCGTCGAAAACACCGAGCGGCGCTATGATCGCGGGCTGGTCTCGTCCTTCGAACTCTACCAGCTGCGCCAGGATTACCGGAATACGCAGGCCGCGCTGCCGCAGCGCGAGAGCCAGCTGACCGATGCCGAAGGCCGGCTCGCGGTGCTGCTGGGGCGCTATGCGGGAACGTTGCGCGCCGAGCTCGGCGACCGGCTGGCGCCGCAGCTCGTATTCGATCCGATCCCGACGGGCCTCCCGGCCGATCTCCTGATACAGCGCCCCGACGTCGCCGCCGCGGCGCAGCGGTTCGAGGCGGCACGGTTCCGGGTCGGCGCCCGCCGCGCCGAGCTGTTCCCGTCGCTCTCGCTGTCCAGCACGCTCGGCACCCAGAGCGACAGCCCGTCGGGCGTCTTCGACATCCTCGACAATTGGGTGCTCAACCTCGGGGCGAGCCTCACCGCACCGCTGTTCCAGGGCGGCCGGATCCGCGCCAATATCGATGTCGCCGAAGCGCGCTATGCGCAGCAGACGGCGAGCTATGCGCGAACCGTGCTGACCGCCTATCGCGAAGTGACGGCCGCGCTCGAAGACTATGAGGAACAGCGGCAGCGTTACGCGCTTCTGTTCGCCCAACTCCAGGAGGCCGAAGCCTCGGCGAACCTGCAGGCCGAACGCTATGCCGCGGGCGTATCCGCCTTCACCGACTATCTCGACGCTTTGCGCAATCTCTACCAGGTCCGCTCCTCGCTCTCCGGCGCCGGACGCGATGTCGCGCTCGCCCGCCTCGCCGTCCATCGCGGATTGGGCGGCGGCTGGACCGAGACCGCCGCGACGCCCGATATTCCGCTTGTCGACCGCCCGACCGATGGAGAAACAGATGGTTCCTGATATTTCGACGGAGCGAGGCGCGTGACCCGCAACCGACTCATCGCGCTCGGCATTATCGGCGGTGCGCTCGTCATCGCCGCGCTGCTGATCCTCATCCGCCCCTCGCCCGAGGAACGCCCGCCCGACCAGCGCGCGCCGCTCGTCCAGACGGTTCCCGCCGAGATTCGCAGCGGCAGCCTGACCGTCGAGGGCGCGGGCACCGTGCGGGCGCGCGAGGAACTGGTGCTCGCCGCCGAAGTGCCGGGCAAGCTCGTCTATGTCAGCCCGAACCTGATCGAAGGCCGGGCCGTGCGGCGCGGCGAAGTGCTGTTCCGCATCGATCCGACCGATTATCGCAACCAGGTCGCGACCGCGCGCGCCGATGTCGCGCAGCAGGATGTCGCGGTGCGCGAGGCGGAGGAAGAGGCAACGCTCGCCCGGCGCGAATATGAGCGGTTCCAGGACCGCGAGGCCCGGCGCGCACCCGATCCCTTCTCCGGCGTCGATGCCGACGATTTCGCCGCACAGATCCTCCCGCCCGAGCGGCTGGCGCAGAATCAATCGCCCAGCGCGTTCGAAGCGCCCGCCAGCCGCGAAGCGAACAGCCTGACCCTGCGCCTGCCGCAGCTGCAGGCCGCGCAGGCCGCGCTGCAACGGGCCCGCGCCCAGCTCGGCGACGCGCAGCTCGCGCTCGGTCGGACCACTGTCCGCGCGCCCTTTTCGGGTCTTGTGCGCTCTGAAAACGCCGCGCGCGGCAGCTATGTCTCTCCCGGCCAGTCGCTGGCCGAAATCGTCGCCTCGGGCACGTTCGACGTCGTCGTGCCGCTGACCCAGCGCGAGGCCGCGCTGATTCCCGATCTCTGGCAGCGCGGCGAGCAGCGGATCGAGGCCTCGGTCTATGCCGATTATGGCGGGCAGCGTTATCGCTGGCAGGCCTATGTCGACCGCGCGGACCCGGTGCTCAATCCCGAGACGCGGACGATCGACATCTTCCTGCGCGTCCCCAACCCGATGCAGCGCGGCCAGCTCGCGGCCGAGCAGGCGGATGGCGAGGCGGGCGCGGAGAATGCCCGCGCGGCAACCGGCCCGCCGCTGCTCGTCGGCAGTTTCGTCCAGGTCGCGGTCGACGGGCTCGCGCTCTCCCGCTACGCGGCCGTGCCGATCGCCGCGCTGCGCCCGGGCAACCAGCTCTGGCTCGTGCGCGAGGGCCGGCTTGCCATCGTCCCGGTCGAAGTGCTCCAGCGGACCGACACCGAAGTCTTCGTCCGCGCCGACCCGCTCGGCACCGATCCGCAGGTCATCGTCGGCGATATCGGCGTCGCGACCGACGGCATGCGGGTGCGGACGGCGGACGACGAGACGGACGCCGACGCAGCCGACAGCGAAAGCGACGCCGAGTGAGCGCGGACCCGCCTCCCGGATCCGGCCAGTTCGATCCCAGCCGGGGCGGCGGCCCGGTCGGCTATATGGCGCGCAACGGCGTCGCGGCCAATCTGCTCGCCGTGTTCCTGCTGATCGCGGGGCTGATCTCCTACGGCACGATCGTTCAGGAAGTCTTTCCCGAAAGCAGCCTCGACACGGTCCAGGTCAGCGTCATCTATCCCGGCGCTACGCCCGAGGAAGTCGAGGAATCCATCGTCCAGAAGATCGAGGAGGCGGTCGAAAGCGTCGAGGGCGTGAAGGAAATCCGCTCGACCGCGTCCGAGGGACTGGGCAGCGTTTCGGTCGAACTGGAACTCGGCACCGACATTGCCCGCGCGCTCGACGACATCAAGAGCGAGGTCGACCAGATCCAGACCTTCCCCGCCGATGCGGAGGAACCCGATGTCCGCGAACTGACGACCCGCCAGAGCGTCATGCAGATCGCGCTCTACGGCGATGTCAGCGAAAGCGCGCTCAAGCGCCTCGCCTATCAGCTCGAGGACCAGCTCGCGGCGCTCTCAGAGGTCTCCTATGTCGAGACCAGCAGCGTGCGCGACTATGAGGTCTCGATCGAGGTGCCGCAGGACACGCTGCGCGCCTATGGCCTCTCGCTGACCGATATCGCCCGCACCGTCGCCGCTTCGAGCCTCGACAGCCCGGCCGGGTCGATCGACACCGCATCCGAGGAAGTCCGTATCCGCACGATCGGCCAGAATTACGGCCAGCAGGATTTCGAGGAGATCGTGCTGATCAGCCGCTCGGACGGCACCACGATCCGGCTGGGCGATGTGGCGACCGTCGTCGACGCGTTCGAGGACAATGATCTCAGCAGCTTCTACAACGGCACGCCGGTCGCCTTTGTCGAGGTGTTCCGCACGAGCGACGAGCGCGTGCTCGACATCGCCGAACAGGTCGAACTCTATCTGGAAGAGGATTTCGCGCCGACGCTGCCGGAAAATATCGACTATGCGATCTGGAACGACGATTCCGAGATATTCGAGGACCGGCTGAGCCTGCTGGTCAAGAACGCCGCGATCGGCCTGATCCTCGTCCTCGCCGCGCTGACGCTTTTCCTGAACATTCGGCTCGCGGTCTGGGTCGCCTTCGGCATCGCGGTCACCTTCGTCGGCGCGATCGCGGTGCTCGATACGGTCGGGTCGAGCATCAACATGTTCTCGCTGTTCGGCTTCATCCTGGCGCTCGGCCTCGTCGTCGACGATGCGATCGTGGTCGGCGAGAATATCTACGCCGAACGCGAGCGCGGCCGCCGCGGCCTCTCGGCCTCGATCCTCGGCGCGCGGCGGGTGACCAAGCCGGTCATCTTCGCGGTGCTGACGACGGCAGCCGCCTTCTCCCCGCTCTTCGCGATCGGCGGCGTGTTCGGCAAATTGCTGTTCGATATCCCGCTCGTCATCGTAACGGTGCTGGCGCTGTCATTAGTCGAGAGCCTGCTCGTCCTGCCCAACCATCTGAGCCATCTGCCGCCGCCCGGTCACGAGTCGAAGTCGCGCGTCACGCAGTTTTTCGACCGGGTGCAGAAAGGCGTCGATGCGCGCTTCCAGTGGTTCGTCAACGGCCCGCTCGAAAAGGCGCTGAACTTCGCCGTCAACGCGCCGTCGATCATCCTCGCCGGCGCGATCGCGCTCGTCATCCTCTTCATGGCGCTCGTGCCCGCCGGAATATTGAAGGTCCAGTTCTTCCCCGATGTCGAAGGCGATATCGTCCGCGCGACGCTGGAGATGCCGGCCGGCACCCCGGTCGAGCGGACCGAACAGGTCGCCCGCTTCATCGAACAGCGCGGTCGCGAGGCCATGGCCGAAATAGAGGCGGGACGGGACGAGGATGCAACCGACCTCGTCCGCGGTATCTACACGACCATCGGCCAATCGACCCTCGGCCAGGGACCGGAAGGCAATGTCAGCTCGACCGGCGCCAATCTCGCCGCGGTCCAGTTCAGCCTGCTCCCCGGCGACGAGCGCGACGTCTCGGCGGCCTCGTTCGAAGATGCGTGGCGCGATGCCGTCGGCCCGGTGCCCGAAGCGCGCTCGCTGGTCTTCGCCTCCGACCTGTTCTCGGCCGGCGCGCCGGTCAGCGTCGAGCTGTCGCACCCCGATACCGCGACCCTGACCCGGATTTCCGAGGATCTGATGCGCGATCTCGCCCGTTTCCAGGGCGTGTTCGATATCGAGACCGACCAGGATGCCGGGCTCGAGGAGATCCAGCTGCGGCTCAAACCCGCAGCGCGGACCCTGGGCGTCACCCTGCAGGATGTCGCCGGCCAGGTCCGCGCCGCCTTTTTCGGCGACGAGGCGGTGCGGGTGCAGCGCGGGCGCGAGGATGTGCGCGTCTATATCCGGCTGCCCGAGGAAGAGCGCAATTCGATCGTCGATGTCGAGCGGTTCCGCGTGCGCGTGCCGGGCGGCGAAGTCGCGCTGAGCGAGATCGCCGACGTCTCCTTCGGGGAATCGCCCTCGGTGATCCGGCGGCAGGACGGACGGCGCGTCGTGACGGTCAGCGCCAATGTCGACACGACGGTCGTCACCGGCCAGGAGATCAGCCGCCAGCTCGAAGAGGAGGTGCTGCCCGCGATGCAGCAGGATCATCCGCTGCTGCTGTTCGATTTCGGCGGCGAACAGGCCGAGCAGGAGGACAGTTTCGGCGATCTCGGCACCGCCTTCCTCGTCGCGCTGTTGCTGATCTATATCCTGCTCGCCGTGCCGTTCCGCTCCTATGTCCAGCCGCTGATCATCATCGCCGCGATCCCGTTCGGCATCATCGGCGCGCTGATCGGCCATCTGATCCTCGGCCTGCCGGTCGGCATCCTGAGCATGTTCGGGCTGATCGGACTGTCGGGGGTGATCGTGAACGGTTCGCTGATCCTTATCGATTTCATCAACGAGCGGCTCGAAGAGGGCGCGGACATCAAGACGGCGATCATCGACAGCGCCAAATCGCGCTTCCGCCCGATCGTGCTGACCTCTCTGACGACCTTTCTCGGCGTCGCCCCGATCACCTTCGAGACCAGCCTGCAGGCGCAGTTCCTGATCCCGATGTCGGCGAGTCTCGGCTTCGGCGTGCTGTTCGGGACCGTGCTGCTGATGCTGCTGATCCCGGCGCTCGCGATGCTCCAGCACCGCGCCACCGAGCGGATCAAGCGCTATCTGAAAAAGGACGATGCGGGTTCTGCGGAGGCGGAAACCCAGCCCGCCTGACACCCTCCGTGCGAGCCCCTCCATCCGTCATTGCGAGGAGCCGCAGGCGACGCGGCAATCCAGAGCGTGTCGCGTTCGACTCTGGATTGCTTCGCTACGCTCGCAATGACGATATCTTGACCTGAGGAATAACGACTAACCAAGCCCGCAGAAACGGCGCAGCCCAAACCCAATCCCGATCAATCCTGCCGTTCCATCGCAGCGGCGACCGCGGCGCCGATCTCGTCGGCCAGCGGGTTGCGGCGCAGGGTGAGCCCGCCATTGGGCTGGACGTTCTGCCCGGTCAGGAAGGCCTCGTCGCTCGCCAGCCACAGCGCGGCATTGGCGACGTCGGCGGCGGTGTTGAGCCGGCCGAGCGGATACTGCGGCAGGAACGCGTCGACCATGCCGGGCGTCGCGAAGGCGCCCTCGGTCATCGGGCTTTCGGTAAAGGCCGGCGAGATCGTGTTGGCCCTGATCCCGTATTTCCCGAAATCGTTGGCAACGCAGCGGATCAACGCCTCCGAGCCCGTCTTGGTGCCGATATAGGCGGCATGGTCGTTGAGCAGCGCCCGTGTCGTCGCCGAGGAAATCTGGATGATCGAGCCGCCGCTCGGCTCGTTCTCCATCATCTGGGTCACGAAGGCCTGGAGGAAATGATGGACGCCCTTGAACTGCAGGTCGACGATCCGGTCGAGCTCCTCCTCGGTGACGTCGAGCAGCGGCTTCAACAGGCCCCAGCCGGTCGCGTTGATCGCAATGTCGACCGATCCGAGCTTTTCGCGCGCGGCCTTGGCGAGCGCGAACACCGCGTCGCGCCTGGTGATATCGCATAGCGCCCATTCGCCGCCGATCGTACCGGCGAATTCGGCCAACGGTTCCTCGTGCCGTCCCGAGACCAGCACTTTCGCGCCCTCGTCCGCGAAGCGTTGCGCGATGGTCTGCGCGATATTGCCGCGCGATGCCGCGCCCAGGATTACCGCGGTCTTGCCTGCCAGTCGTGCCATTATTTCCTCCCGAATATTGATCCTGACTATGGCATCGTTCGGGGCCGGGGAACTGGCATTATGGCCAGCCTATCCTCGCACAACTGACAGTCGCGCACAGTGTCACGATACGCTCTAATCCGCGGAACAGGAGGGCTAGATGTTTACCGGACCGATCGAAGACCGGCTGGCGATCCGCGAGCTGCACGACCGCTATTCCGATGCCGTCTGCCGCGTCGACGCCGAGGACTGGGGCGATTGCTGGGCCGAGGACGCGGTCTGGGAGTTCATGGGGATGACGATCGAGGGCAAGCCTGCGATCGTCGAACTGTGGACCGGCGCGATGGCGGGGTTCGACGCGGTCAGCTTCATCGCCGTGCCCGCATCGATCGAGATAGATGGCGACCGCGCGACCGGACGCTGCCAGACGCACGAGATACTGGTCGAAAAGGGCCAGTCCCGCGTCGCGGGCGGGCTCTATGAAGACGAATTCGTCAAGCGGGACGGGCGGTGGTTGTACAAAAAACGCAACTTCCGCGTGATCGCCGAGCATCGGCCCGAATAAGGAGGAGGGGAATATGAAAGTCGTGGTATCGGCCATGGTGGATCTGGAGCCCGAAAAGCGCGAGGAAGCGCTCAAGACGGCGCAGCCCTTTATCGACGGCGCGCTGAGCCAGGACGGCTGCATCGCCTATGCCTGGACCGCCGATCTCAACGATCCGGCGCGCGTCCAGGTGTTCGAGGAATGGGAAAGCGAGGAGGCGCTCGCATCGCATCTCGCCGGGCCGCACTATCTCGGCATGCTCGACCATATGGGAAGCTTCGGCATCGTCAACGCAGTGAGCCGCAAATATCGCGTCGACAAGGAAGGCCCGGTCTATAACGCGGAAGGCGTCGCGACGGCGGACTTCGATTAGAGAGCAACCCGCTTCCCGTCATTGCGAGGAGGCCCGAGCCGGTCTCGGGCAGACGCGGCAATCCAGAGCGGCAAGCGATATCGCCAGCAGCCCTGGATTGCTTCGCTACGCTCGCAATGACGGATAGCGTCGCGGCACCGGATTTGTTTGTCAGAACGTTGCCAGCGCAACGTCGCCGCACCGGCCCGCTCCCCCTCCCGACCTCCCATTCAGGGTACACTCGTGGGAGGTCGGGAGGGGGAGCGGGCCGGTGCGGCGCTCGACCGAAAGGTCGAGTCTGACAAAAGAATCCCCTATTCCACCCGGTTCTCGCGCTTGATCTTCTTGGCGAGCGACCATTTGTGGACCTCGGTCGGCCCGTCATAGATGCGGAAGGCGCGGACCTCTCGGAATATCTGCTCGACGATCGTATCGCCGGTGACGCCGGTCCCGCCCATCACCTGGACGCAGCGGTCGGCGATCCGGAACAGCGCTTCGGACACCGCGACCTTGGCCATCGAACTTTCCGCGGTGCCGAGCGCGCCGGTATCGAGCACCTCCGCGCACCAGTCGATCATCAGTTCGGACTGTTTCAGGTCGATCAGATTGTCGGCGAGCTGGAAGCCGACGCCCTCATGGTCGATCAGCGGCTTGCCGAAGGCCTGGCGCCTTACCGCATAATCGGTCGCGATCTCGTGGGCGCGCGTGCAGGCGCCGTGCCAACGCATGCAATGGGTGAGCCGCGCGGGCGCGAGCCGGATCTGGGCGAGCTTGAACCCCTCCCCCGGATTGCCGAGCATCTGGTCCGCAGGGACGCGCAGATTGTCGATGGCGACCACCGCATGGCCGCCCGGCATCGAACTGTC
Source organism: Parasphingopyxis algicola (assembly GCF_013378075.1). Lineage (GTDB taxonomy): Bacteria > Pseudomonadota > Alphaproteobacteria > Sphingomonadales > Sphingomonadaceae > Parasphingopyxis > Parasphingopyxis algicola. The sequence goes on from NZ_CP051131.1 coordinate 2,112,209, forward strand.
GATCGTATCGAGCACGCGTTCGATGCGAATCGCGGGATCGGGCAGGTCGACAAGAAACATGCTCGCCCCTTGCTCGGCCTTCGCCATCACGATCCCGACCTTCGCGCCCTCGGCCCCGGTGATGAACGCCTTGCGGCCGGTGATCACCCAGTGGTTGCCGTCCTGCGTGGCGGTGGTTTGCATCATCGAGGGGTCGGAACCCGCGCCGTTTTCATCGGCCGGTTCGGTCATGAAGAAGGCCGAACGCGCCCTGCCCTCTACCAGCGGTTTCAGGAACCGCTCCTGCATCTCCGCCGATCCCGCCTTGCCGAGCAGATACATATTGCCTTCGTCGGGTGCGGCCGTGTTGCAGGCGAGCGGACCGAGCGGCGAGAGGCCCGACTTGCGAAGGACAAGTGCGGTTTCGGCATGGGTCAGATGACTGCCATCGTCGAGGATATGCGGGGTCAGCACGCCCGCCTGCCGCGCCAGTTCCTTGAGTTCGAGCGACAGTTGCTCGGTCGGGCCATGGTCTTCGCAGCGCGGATCGCTCTCATAGGGCGCGACCGTCTCGCGGACGAACGTTTCGACGCGCGCGGCGATATCGCGCGCGCGATCGGAGATGGCGGCACTCTCGGTCATGGAATTTCCTTCGGCGGTGACGGGCTAGAGTTCGAGCATCTGCTTGCCGCGATTGGCGCCGGTGAACAAGCGTTTGAGCGTCTGCGGCGCATTCTCGAAACCGTGCTGGATATCCTCGCGATAGGCGAGCCGCCCGTCCTGGACGAAGCCTTCCAGGCGCTTGCGGATGGCGGGGAATTCGTCGGCCCAGTCGAGCACGATAAAGCCTTCCATCGAGGCGCGGCGGAAGATCAGGTTGAAATAATTTTTCGGCCCCGCGGGCAGGTCGCCGGTCTCGTAGCGGCTGATCCCGCCGCAGATCACGACCCGCGCGCCGGTCGCGATCTCGCCGAGCATGTCGTCGAGGATCGCGCCGCCGACATTGTCGAAGATGACGTTGACGCCTCTCGGGCAATGCTCCTTGATCTGCCCGCGCACGCCGCCCGCCTTGTAATCGATCGCCGCGTCATAGCCGGCCTCGTCGACCAGCCATTTGCACTTGTCCGGCCCGCCGGCGATGCCGACGACGCGGCAGCCGGCGATCTTCGCAAGCTGCCCGACCACCGAGCCCGTCGCCCCGGCGGCGCCCGAAACGAGCACCGTGTCGCCCGCGACGGGCTTGCCGATCTTGAACAGCCCGCAATAGGCGGTGACCCCGGTCGTGCCGAGCACCGACATCATCGCGGTCGGCGGCAGCTCGGTATCGACGCGTACAAGGCCGGCGCCGTCCGAGATATGATATTCGGTCCAGCCGGTCGTCCCCATGACGAGATCGCCGACCGCGAACTTGCCGTCCCTACTCTCGACCACCTCGCTGATCGCGCCGCCGCGCATCACGTCGCCGATCGCCATCGGGGCGACATAGTCGGCGATATTCTCCATCCAGCCCTTCTGCGCGGGATCGAAGCTCAGCCAGCGCGTCTTCAGCAGCATCTCGCCGTCGCCGGGATCGGGCAGTTCGGTTTCGGCGAGTTTGAAATCGCTGTCTTCCACGCCGCGGCCCCGCGGATGGTCGGCCAGCAGCCATTGGCGTGTGGTGGTCGTCATGAGCTTCTCCTGTGATCTTTCCCGTCACCCTGAACTTGTTTCAGGGTCCACTCATCAGCCTGCGATGTCGGCGCGGAACGAGGAGTGGATGCTGAAACGAGTTCAGCATGGCGATTGAACAAATGGTTCACGCCCCGAACGCCCGCCGGTAAAGATCGCTGTCGGCGGAATAATAGTTGCAGTGAAAACCGCCGGGCACGCGGAACGGGATATGGACTCGCGCGATCGGGCCATTGGCGATGTCCTGCGCGGCGAAAATGGCGAGATCGGTCTCGTTGGTTTCCGGGCTGTAGACCAATGTCATCGCATAGCCGTCCGCCTCGTCGGTGCCGCCGAGCCGCGGCGCGAAGATCAGCTCGCCCGCCGCCGCGCCCTTGCCGAAATCGTGGAGATCCTCGGCGCCGGTCTCGGTATCGATCCGCATCACCGCGTCGAGCCCCTCGGCCCGGGCGTCGCGCGCGCGGATATTGATGTTGCAGAAGCCGTGCCGCGTCCGCCGCATCATCTTGCGGTCGTCGGGCCGGGGGAACTGCATATCGCGGTCGGTCAGCTCCTCTTCCTGCACTTCGTTCGTGTCGCCCGAAAGGTCGAAGGTCCATTTGGTCAGGCCGAAGCGCGTCTCGCTGTGTTCGGGCATCTCGCCCTGTTCGTTCGGGAAGAGCGGCGCGCGGTGCGAGGAGGCCACGATGGCGACGATCCGGCCATCCTCCTCCCAGGCGTTGAGCTCATGGAACATGTGGCGCGGCGGCATGGTGAACCAGCGTACGTCTTCAGCGCTGCCATTGCGCGGCATGACCGCGAACCGCGCCTCGCGGCCCTCGACCCAGGCCGTCATCGGTCCGCCTTTCATCATCCGCTCGAGGCTGATCTCGAGCGGCATGACTGGGAAGACGACCCAGTTTTCGGTTGCGAGGAAGGTGTGCATCAGGGTCGTGAACGGCACTTCGATGATCTCGCTGCCCGTCACGGCGCCGTCCGCATCGATATGGTCGTAGCGGATTTCCTTCGGCCCCATCGGCCCGTGGATCATCGATCCGAAATTGAGCATCTCGCCGGTTCCCCAGTCGACCTTGGGATGGGCGGAGAAGGTCGTCGTGATCGCGCCGTCATAATGATATTCCGAGATCGTCGAGAGGTCGCGCGCGCCCATCTCGACCGGCGGCGCGCCCTCCATCAGCGCCAGCAGCTTGCCGCCATGGAGCACGATATTGGTGTTCCCCGTATTGTAGCGCGTGTCGCCGATCGCCGGATCGCTGGTCATCGGATTGCCGAACGCGCCGTACAGCTTGCGCCCCGCCTCCAGTTCCTTCTCGAACTTGTCGGTGCGCACCCAGCGGTTGCGCATCGAGACCCGCCCGTCCTCGATGAAGAAGCCGAACACCATCCCGTCGCCGTCGAACCAGTGATAGCTGTCCTCGCGCGGCGGATAGAGCGGGTCGGGCCCGTTGCGGTAGAAGACGCCGGCCAGGTCGTCCGGAATCTCGCCGGTGACGATCAGGTCGGGCGCCTCCGCCTCGAAACGGATCGGCGTATGATGGCCGTTCAGATAGGGCGCATCGGGAAATTGCTGGGCCATGGCGGTCGCTATCCTCCTATTCTCCAGTCGTCATGCTGAACTTGTTTCAGCATCCACTCCTCCTCCCGTACCGACGTCGCAGGCCGATGAGTGGACCCTGAAACAAGTTCAGGGTGACGATTATGTTGATACGCCTCACCCGATATTCCTCTCGCCTTCGGGCCAATAGGCCTTGCGCAGCTCGCGCTTCAGCACCTTGCCCGAGGGATTGCGCGGCAGCTCGTCGACGAAATCGACCGATTTGGGTACCTTGAACCCCGCGATCCGGTTGCGCGCAAAGGCGATCAGCCCGGCCTCGTCGATCTCCGCGTCCTTGGCGCGCACGACCAGCGCCTTCACCGCTTCGCCCCATTTCGCGTCCGGCACGCCGATCACCGCGACATCGGCCACCGCCGGATGGTCGCTCAGCGCATTCTCGACCTCGGCCGGGTAGATATTTTCCGCGCCCGAGACGATCATGTCCTTCACCCGGTCGAACAGATAGAGATAGCCGTCCGCATCGACATAGGCGGCGTCGCCCGAGCGATACCAGTCGCCGTGAAATGCCTTGGCCGTCGCCTCGGGCAGGTTGTGATATCCGGCCATGACGAGCGGCGAGCGGACCAGCACCTCGCCGACCTCGCCGGTCGGGAGTTCGTTGCCGTCCTCGTCGGCGATGCGGATCTCGACATCGGGAAAGGGCTTGCCGCACCCCTTCATCCGGTCTGTGCCGGCCGGGTCGTGATCCTCGGGCGGCAGATAGACGACGGTGCCGCTCGTCTCCGTCGCCCCGTACATCTGGACGAACTGCGCCTCGGGGAACTTCGCCATCGAGCGTTTGAGGATATCGAGCGGAATCGGCGAGGCGCCGTAGAGCAGCTCGCGCATCGAGGGAAAGGTCTTGCCCTGGGCATCGGAGTGGCCGAGGATCATGTTGAGGACGGCGGGCACGGCGAACATCTTGGTGATGCCGTGGGTTTCGACCGCCGCGATCAGGTCCGCGATGTCGGGCTGCCGGAGCAGCACCATCGAGGATTTGCCGCGCAGCCCCTGCATCGTCCAGGCCGACCCGCCGATATGGAATTGCGGCATCGCGACGAGGCTGACATCGCTCTCGTCCCATTGCGCCCAGTCCTCGCCGGTCTTGTCGCCCTGGGTCAGCGAGGCGCGCAAGCTGCCATGGGTCAGCAGCGCGCCCTTGGGATGGCCGGTGGTGCCGCTCGTATAGAGCTGCAGCGCGACCGTATCGTCGCGAAGGTCGCCGACTTCTTCGTCCGGCTCGCACACCGCGATTCCGTCCTCGAAGCGCGGCGACCCGTCATGGTCGCCGTCGGTGAGCACCACCCGGCCGATCCCGGCCTCGGCGACCGCCGCCTCGACGGTTTCGAGCCGCGTCGCTTCGGTGACGAGCAAATCGATCCTGGCATCGCGCAGGATGAAGGCGATCTCGCGCGCCACCAGCCGCCAGTTGATCGCGACGGTGACCGCGCCGATCCGCTGGGCGGCCTGCATCAGCACGACATAGTCGAGGCTGTTCATGCCGAGATAGCCGACCCGGTCGCCCTCGCCGATGCCCGACGCGCGGAGCCAGGCGACGCAGCGCAGGATGCGGTCGTAGAGCTCATAATAGGTCAGCCGCCGCTCGCCGTCGACGATCGCCAGATGATCGGGCAGCGTAGCGGCGGCGCGTTCGGTCAGGCCGGAAACGAAATCGGTCATGCTTGTCCCGCAACTCCTCCATCCTCTGGCTAACCCAGCCGGCGGCAAACCGGTATCCGCCAAAATGTTAGTTGCCGCGGCGGTACACCGAGGCGCACCCTGCCGGACGGCGAGGGAGAGCTAACATGCATCTTTTAAAACCGGTTATCGCGGCGCTGTTGCCCTGCCTGTTGCTGCTCGCCGCCTGCGCCCCGCGGGCCGGCGCGCAGGAACAGGCGGCCGAACGCCCCAATATCCTGATCATCCTGGCCGACGATCTCGCCTATTCCGATATCGCGCCCTATGGCGGCGAGATCGACACGCCGAACCTCAGCCGGCTGGCCGATAACGGCATCACCTTCAGCTATTTCCATACCTCGCCGATGTGCTCGCCGTCGCGCGCGATGCTGCTGACGGGCGTCGCCCAGCATCGTACCGGCTATGGCTCGATGGCCGAATTCCTGTCCGAGAACCAGCGCGGCCAGCCTGGCTATGAGGGCTATCTGAACGACCGCGTCGTGACCCTTGCCGAGATCCTGCGCGAAGAGGGCTATGCGACCTATATGACCGGCAAATGGCATCTGGGCGGCGAGAGCAATCCCGCCCAGCGCGGCTTCGATCGCAGCTTCACGCTGGTCCAGGGGGCGGGCAGCCATTTCGACGATAGCGGCTATGCCGATTTCATGCCGACCGTCACCTATCTGCGCGACGGGGCGCCGGCCGACCTGCCCGAGGATTTCTATTCGAGCGATTTCTACACCGACGAGATGATCCGCTATATCGACGAGGGGCGCGAGGCCGACGCGCCCTTTTTCGGCTATCTTTCCTTCACCGCGCCGCACTGGCCGCTCCATGCCCCGGCCGAGACGATCGCCAAATATGAAGACCGCTATCTGGAAGGCTGGGAGGCGCTGCGCAGCAACCGGTTCGCGGCTCTGCAACGGATCGGCATGGTGCCGCCCGACGCGGTGCTGGCGCCCAGCCTCGATTCGGTGCCCGACTGGGATTCGCTGACGCCCGAACAGCAGCGCTATCAGGCGCGGCTGATGGCGGTTTACGCGGCGATGGTCGACCGGCTCGACCAGAATATCGGCCGCATCCTCGACCATCTGGAGCGGACGGGCGAACTCGACAATACGATCATCATCTTCACCTCGGACAACGGCCCCGAAGCGATCGACTTCACGACCGATCCGATCTTCCCGCCGGCGACCGACTGGGTCGCGGAGAATTTCGACAACAGCCTGGAAAGCCTGGGGAGCGCCGAATCCTATCCCTTTTACGGCCGCCCCTGGGCGCAGGCCGGCGCGGCCGGGCACCGCTATTACAAGACGTTCGTCGCACAGGGCGGGATCCATTCACCGCTGATCATTTCCTGGCCCGGCCGGATCGACAGCGGCGGGCGGACGCGTGCCTTTGCGACGCTTGTCGACATCGCACCGACCCTGCTCGACATGGCGGGCGTGGCCCGGCCCGGGCCCCGCTTCGCCGGGCGGCTTATCGAGACGATGACGGGCCGCTCGATGCTGCCCTATCTGACCGGCGAGGCAGAAGGCATCTATCCCGAATGGGACGGCCAGGGGTTCGAGCTGTTCGGCAACGAGGCCTTTATCGCGGGCGACTGGAAGATCATGCGGCTGCGCGCGCCGGCCGGGAGCGGCGAATGGGCGCTCTACAATCTCGCGCGCGATCCCAACGAACTGACCGATCTTTCGGCGGCCGAACCCGAAATCTTCGCGCGGCTGATGGAGCGCCACCAGGCCTATCTCCGCGACAATGGCGTGATCCTCCCGCCCGACGATTTCAACATGTTCGCCGCGGCGGGCGCGGACGGAGAAGATGGGCATTAGGGTGTGACGGCGCCGGAGTGGGCGGGGAGAGGTCTCGGAATTTTTCTGCGTCGGAGAAAATCAGCGCGACCCATATAGGAGCTGTTGCCCCGGACTTGCCTGCAGTAGCGCAGGCAAGTCCGGCATGACGGTTGTTGGATGGGATTCTTTTTGTCAGAATTTTCCCTAACGGGAAAATCGCCGCACCGGCCCGCACCCCCTCCCGGCCTCCCATTCAGTGCATCCTAGTGGGAGGCCGGGAGGGGGGCGGGCCGGTGCGGCGCCTGAGCGTTAGCGAAGGTCTGACCAAAGAAACCCGGTGCGGCGACGTTGCGTCAGCAACGTTCTGACAAACCAAAACCTTTCCCGCTAGAAGCGGAATCCGACTTCCGCGCCGAACTGCTGCGGCGGGCGCGTGCCCGAAAAGGCGAACAGCCCGGCCACCGGCAAGGTCGAACTCAGCCCGCGATCGTCGAGCAGGTTGCGGCCGAACACGGTGAAGCGAACCTCGCCGCCGCCCGCCAGGTTGAGCGTGTAGCTGAGGCTGGCGTCCCAGATCGTGCGGTCGTCCGACTCGCAGCGCGGATCGTTGGTCACCGCGCCGAGCACGGCCGGCTGGGCCGCGACGATGCAGGTCGTATATTCGTCGATGTACCGGAAGGTCGTCGAGAAATCGATTTCGCCGCTGTCGCCGACTGCGCGGTTGTAATCCATGCCGACCGACCAGCTGATCGGCGGGGCGCGCCTGAGGTCGAGCGTCGACACATCGTCGGGGACGAGATCGCCGTTCACGTCGCGGAAGAAGCTGTCATATTCCGCATCGATGATCGAAAGCGATCCGCGAAAGGCGAGATCGTCCGACGGCAAGGCGATGATTTCCGCCTCGAACCCGGAAATACGGGCGGACGCGGCATTCTCGACGATCGTTTCCTGCGGGTTGAGCGCCGCGAACTGCGCCGGGGTCGCTCTGACCACCTCTTCCTGCTTGTTGTTATATTCGGTGTGGTAGATCGCGATATTGGTCCGGAGGCGCCGGTCGAGCCAGTCGGCCTTGAAACCGAATTCATAGGCATCGACGGTTTCGGGCTGGTACGGCCCGAGCGAACTCGGCGTCGCCGCGCGGCCGTTGAAGCCGCCCGAACGGAAACCGGTCGAATAAGAGAGGTAGACCAGGCGATCGGGATCGATCTGATAGTCGATGCTCGCGCGCCAGGTGAACTCGTCGAACGTGTCGCTGCCCGAACAGTCGGCCAGCGAGATGACCGGAATGAAGGTCGGGCAAGACCCGTCGGCGGTGAAGCCGAAATTGGTGACGAGCGACTTCTGATCCTCGGTATAGCGGCCGCCCAGGTTGATCGTCACATCGTCGACCGGGCTGATCCGCACGTCGCCGAAGATCGCATAGGATTCCGATTCCCCGGTCGTCCGCTGGGTCAGGACCGCCGGCACGAAGCCGAGATTCGTGGTCTGGGCGAGCGTATACTCGCTCTCGAAATAATAGCCGCCGACCAGCGCGTTGAGCCAGGGCGTGACGTCCCCCTGGATGCGCAGTTCCTGGCTGAACTGCTCATATTCCTGGTTGCGCAGCGTATCGAAGAAATCGATCGACGAGGCGTCGAAATCCTGCCGCACGCTCTCTTCGTTGCGCCGCCAGCCGGTGACCGAGACGAGCTCGAAATTGCCGATATCGATCGTCACCTCGCCGGTGATCGAATCCGTATCGTTGGTGACCGGCGTGTCGATATTCTGGAAGATCGTGTAGAAACCGTCACCGCCCAGATTGAAGCGGTTGCACTCCTGGTCGGGAATGCCGAAGGCGCGGACCAGGCCGACTCCGGGCACCGGCACCTGGAGGCAGATCAGGTCGGCATCGTTCGACACCGAGGCGATCGCGGTCTCGCCATCCTCTTCGGTATGATCGAAGGTGATCAGCGCCTCGATCCCCTCGGCGGGCTCGATCAGCGCCGAGACGCCGGCGGTCCAGACCTCGTAGGCGCCCTGCGTCTCGTTGGTGGTGACGTTGTTCAGATAGCCGCCTGTATCGTCGTAAAGGAAGAAGGCGCGCAGCGAGAGCACGTCGCCGATGCGCGGCGTGTCGACCGCGAAGCGGCCGCGCCATGTGTCGAACTCGGCCCAGCCGAGCGATCCTTCCACGCCGAACTCGCCGGTCGGCCGCCGCCGCCGGACGTTGATCACCCCCGCGATCGTGTTGCGGCCGAACAGCGTGCCCTGCGGCCCGCGCAGCACCTCGATCGATTCCAGGTTGAACGCATCGAGCAGCTGGCCCGTATTGGTGCCGATGAAGACGCCGTCGACGACCACGCCGACCGCGGGATCGAAGCTCTTCTCGATATCCTCGAAGGAAATGCCGCGGATCGAGATCGCCGCGGCGCTCGGCCCGGCATTGACCGGATCGACGACGAGGCCCGGCACGCGGCCGGCGATATCGCGGATGTCGTCGATCGACGCGTCCTGCAGCGCCTCGGCATCGAGCGCGGTGACGGCGAGCGGGACCGACTGGATCGAATCCTCGCGCCGCTGCGCGGTTACGATGATCGTCCGAAACCCGCCTTCCTGCTCATTCGCTCCGGCCGCGGTCTGCGCCGCGGCGGGTGCGGCGGCGAGCGCCATCCCCAGAACTGCGGCTGCCGACCCGGCGAGAAGAGATCCTTTAATCATGTGCATGTCCTCCCAAAACAGCATCAGATCGATGCGGCCCGTCTTGCGATGCGGGCCTTTGATGCTGTTGTCCGCCCGTGCGCCGTTCCACTCAACCGCCAAAAGTGACAGTCGCCCGACGTAGGGGAAACGCTAGCTTGGGCGCTTATTATGGGGAGACAGCGCCATGACCGTTCACACCCATCGCAGCTTCTGCCGCTTCTGCCACGCGAATTGCGCGATGCTCGTCGATGTCGAGGACGGCAAGGTGGCGAGCGTGCGCGGCGATCCCGAAGATCCGATGTTCGGCGGCTATACCTGTATCAAGGGCCGCCAGCTTCCCGACGCGCACAACCTGCCGGACCGTATCACGCAGAGCCTGGTCCGCCGCGATAACGGCGAATTCGCGCCCGTCGCGATGACCGATGCGCTCGACGAGGCGGGGGCACTGCTGAAAACGATTATCGAAGAGCATGGCCCGCATGCCGTCGCCATCTATTGCGGCACTTACGCGTTCCAGAACAGCGCGGGCGTCGGCGCGGCGATGGCGTTCGGGCAGGGGCTCGGCACGCGCAACTATTATACGAGCGTCACGCTCGACCAGCCGGCCAAGGTCTACACGACCGCCCGCTACGGTCAGTGGATGGGCGGGCTCAACACATTCTCGGACGCCGATGTCGCGCTGTTCGTCGGCAACAATCCGATCGTCTCGCATTATGCGCCGCCGGGCGGACTGCCGCCCTTCTCGCCCTCGCGCCGGCTGCGCGATGCCAAGGAGAAAGGCCTCGAGCTGATCGTCGCCGATCCGCGCGAAAGCGATGTGGCGGGGCTCGCCGATATCTATCTGCCCGTGCGCCCGGGCGAGGACCCAGCGCTGCTGGCCGGGATGATCCATGTGATCCTCGAAGAGGAACTGTACGACCGCAATTTCGTCGCCGCCCATGTCGACGGCCTGGACGAACTGCGCGACGCGGTCGCCGGTTTCACGCCGGACGCCGCGGCCGAACGCGCGGGCGTCGATGCGGACGGAATCGTCGCCGCGGCGCGCATGTTCGCCGGCGGCTCGAAGGGCTGCGCGGTCACCGGCACGGGCCCGGAAATGGCGGGCAACGGCGTGCTCACCGAATATCTGGTGACCGCGCTCAATATCCTCTGCGCGCGCTTCTGCCAGGAAGGCGAGAAGAGCGCGATCCCGCGCGTCTTCACGCCGCAAACGCCGCGCCGCGCGCAGGTCGGCCCGCCCGTCCCCATGTATGGCGAAGGCTTCCCCCAATCCCGGATCCGCGATCTCGGCATGCTCGGCTTCGAAATGCCCTGCAACGTCATGGCCGACGAAATCCTGACGCCGGGCGACGGGCAGATCCGCGCGCTCATCTGCATCGGCGGCAATCCCGAAATCGCCTTTCCCAACCAGGAGAAGGTGGTCGAGGCACTGGACAGCCTCGACCTGCTCGTCGCTATCGATGTCCGTATGGCCGCGACCGCCAAACGCGCCGACATCATCCTCGCGCCCAAGATGTGCCTTGAGCGGGAGGACATCACCAATCTCTCCGAATGGTGGTACGAAACCCCCTATGCCCGATACACCGAGGCGATGGTCGAGGCGCCGGGCGACACGCTCGACGAATATGAAATGCTCTGGGAACTGGCCAAGCGGATCGGGACGGAGATGCCGCTTGCGGGCGGCCCCTGCCCGATGGACGAGCGGCCCGACAAGGAACGCTTTCTCGACCTGATGAGCGCGGGCTGCCTCGTCCCGCCGAGCCAAGTGCGCGCCGACACCGAAGAGGGTCGCGCGGTGATCTATGACGATCTCCATCCGGTCGTCGAACCCGGCGATCCCGCCGAGGCGCACAAGTTCGACCTGGCGGCCGCCGACATGCCGGGCGCGCTGACGGATTACGCCGACGCCTCGCCCGATGCCCAAGGTTTCGATTTCCGCCTCGTCTCGCGGCGCTCGCGCCACCGGTTCAACTCGTCCGGGCACCACCTGCCCAAGCTGCGCGAAAAGCGGACGACCAACCCGGCCTTCTTCCATCCCGACGATCTGCAGGCGCTTGGCCTTGCCGAGGACGATATCGTCGCGATCAGCTCCCCGCGCGCCACGATCTACGGCGTCGCGGCGGCGAGCAACAAGCTCCGGCGGGGCGTCGTCTCCATGGCGCATGCATTCGGCGACGGGGCTGCCGGCAAGGACGATGTCCGCGAAAAGGGCAATTCGACCAACCGGCTCGTCGACGAGACCGTCGACTATGATCCGCTGACCGGGCACAGCGTCCAGAGCGCCATCCCGGTGCGGATCGCGGCGGCTTGAGCTCATCGGTTTGGAATTGAGGCATGCGCTTTTCGGAGAACCGCGTCATTGCGAGCATAGCGAAGCAATCCAGGGCCACAGGCGACGTTCTTCGCGGCTCTGGATTGCCGCGCGCCTTCGGCGCTCGCAATGACGGCGCAGGGAACCCGGACGATCGCCCGCCCATGACGAAAATGAGGGTGGCCGGACCCATCGGAACTCCTATGGTCGCCGCCATGGACGAAGGATACCGGCCCGTGACCAACGCCGATCTCGACCCGGGCGCAACCCGCTGCCTCGAACTGGACGGCCAGCCGATCATCGTCGCGCGCGGCAGGGACGGCGCCTATTACGCGTTCGAACGGCGGTGCAGCCATGCGCATGAGGATCTGGACGGCGGCCGGGTGCGCGGATCGAGCTATATCTGCCCGCATCACGGCGCGCGGTTCGACATGGCGACGGGCAAGGCGCTCGGCCCGCCCGCCTCCTTTCCGATCGCCGCCTGGCCGGCGCGCGAACGCGATGGCCAGGTGGAAATAAGGATCGCCTCATGACTCACCCGGTCGACGGCAAGGTCGTCCTCATCACCGGCGCGGCATCGGGCATCGGCGCGGCGACGGCGCGACTGGCGGCCGCGCGCGGCGCGAAAGTGATCGCGACGGATATCGACGGCGAGGGCGTAACGGCCGTCGCCGGGGAGATCGGCGGGCACGGCCTCGTTCATGACGTAACCGATCCGGCGCAATGGGACGCGGCGATCGCCGCCGCCGTCGCGCATCACGGCCGGCTCGACGGGCTCGTTTCCAATGCGGGCATCGTCAATTACGAGCCGATCATCGATCTCGATATGGAACTGTTCCGATCGCTCGTCCGGGTGCAGGTCGAAGCGACGTTTGTCGGGCTGCAAAAAGCGGTCGCCCAGATGCGCGCGCAGGCAGGGGACGAACCCGCACAGGGCAGCATCGTCGTCAACGCCTCGGTGATGGCCAACGAAGTCGCACCGGGCATCGCTTCCTATGCGACGGTGAAAGCGGCGATCGCGAACATGGCCAGGGCGGTCGGCGTCGAACTGGGGCGCAACGGCGATTTCATCCGCGTCAATACCGTGGCGCCCGGCCCGGTGCGGACGCCGCTGCTGGAAGGCGCCATCGGAATGGAGGCGATGCAGGACCCGGCGAGCTGGGGCGATGTGCCGCTCGGCGATCCGTCCGAGCCCGAAGATATCGCCGAGACGATCCTGTTCCTGCTGAGCGAGGAATCGTCCTTCATGACGAGCGCCCAGCTGGTCGTCGACGGCGGATGGAGCCTGACATGAGCGATCCGGCATGAGCGAAGCGCGCTACGCCCTCGTCACCGGAGCGACCTCGGGCATCGGCCGGGCAGCGGCGCTGCGCCTGGCGGCCGACGGCTTTCGCATCATCGCGACCGGGCGCAACGCGGAGCGCGGCGCGCAGACGGTCGAGGCGGTGGAGAAAGCAGGCGGCAGCGCCCATTTCCAAGCGTTCGACGTCACCGACGAAAGCGCATGGGCGGACTTTGCCGATCATGTCGTCACGGATCACGGATCGCTCTCCGCCGTCATCAACAGTGCGGGCGGCTTCTTCACCAAGCCGCTCCCCGATACGACGCTCGAGGAGTTTCGCGCGCTCTGGAATGTCGATGTCGAGAGCGTGGTGCTCGGCACCAAATACGGCTTTCGCATGATGCGCGACACGAAGAGCGCGGGCAGCATCGTCAACATCTCTTCGCTGGCCGGGCTGATCGGGATCGAGGATTGCGCCGCCTATTGCGCGGCCAAGGCGGCGGTCACGCATTTCAGCAAGGTGGCGGCCCTCGAGGGCGCGCAGATGGATCCCGGGGTCCGGGTCAATTCGCTCAATCCCGGCGTGATCATGACCGAGATGATCACGGGTGCGTACGGAGATTCCCCCGAGGTCCGCGATTTCGTCATGGACGGCAACGCGCTGATGCGCGTCGGCATCGCCGAGGATATCGCCAATGCCTGCGCCTATCTGGCCGGACCGCAATCGAAGATGGTGACCGGCACGACGATGCTGGTCGACGGCGGCCGGGGCGCGGACTGATGGGGAAGGCAACACGCATCGTCAGTTTTGAGTCTGTCGAAGGTTTTTTGTCCTTTTTTGTCAGACCTCGCCTTCGGCTCGGCGCCGCACCGGCCCGCACCCCCTCCCGGCCTCCCTTCAGTGTACCCTAGTGGGAGGCCGGGAGGGGGTGCGGGCCGGTGCGGCGATTTCCCGATAGGGAAATTCTGACAAACAAATCCGCAGCACTCAACCGGCTGGTTGAGTCTGAAAGATAGGAGCTAATACATGACCGAGAACCGCCGTTTCCTTCTCGTCAAGCGCCCGGACGGCGAACCGGCGTCCGGCGATTTCGAATTGCGCGCCGATCCGCTGCCCGAGATCGCCGATGGTCAGTTCCTGATCCGCAACCAATATGCCTCGCTCGACCCGGCCCAGCGCGGCTGGATGTCGGATGCCGACTCCTACATGCCGCCGATTCCCTTGGGCGATCCGGTGCGCGCGACAACCATCGGCATCGTCGAGGAGAGCAAGGCCGAGGGCTTCGACAAGGGCCAGTGGGTGATGGGGCTGAACGGGATCGAGGAATATTCGGTCGGCATGGTCGGCGGCTTCACCCAGCCGATCGACGAGAAGGCCGTCCCCTCCGTCACCAACTATCTCTCGCTGTTCGGCGCGGTCGGGATGACGGCCTATTTCGGCTTTTTCGATGTCTGCGAGCCCAATGAGGGCGATACGGTGCTCGTCAGCGGCGCGGCGGGCGCGGTCGGTTCGATCGTCGGGCAATTGGCCAAGATCAAGGGCTGCACGGCGATCGGGATCGCCGGCGGGCCGGAAAAATGCGCGCGGCTCACCGAACGCTACGGCTTCGACCACGCGATCGACTATCGCGGCAAGGACGGGGCGGCGCTCGAGGGTGCGATCCGGGAGGCCGCGACCGACGGTGTTGACGTGATCTTCGAGAATGTTGGCGGAACGATACTCGATGCGGGGCTGATGAACCTCAAAAATGGCGCGAGAGTCGGGCTGTGCGGCCTGATCAGCGAATATAACGCCCCCGAACCCGTCGGGGCGCGCAACCTTTGGCAACTTATCGTCCACCGCGCCTCGATCCGCGGCCTCCTCGTCGCCGATTACATCGAACGCTTCGCAGAGGGCGCGGCGGCGATGGGGCCCTGGGCGGCCGAGGGCAAGATTGTGATCGACGAACATATCGACGAGGGGATCGAGAATGCATTCGACGCCTTCATGCGGCTGTTCGAGGGCACTAATGACGGCAAGATGATCCTCAAGATCGGCTGAGATGGCGCGTTCGCTTCTCGTGCTCTCGGGCGGCCATCCTTACGAGGAAGTGCCGTTTTCCGAGCTTCTCGACAGCCTGAAGGGCTGGGATGTCCGGTATCTGATCCATCCCGAAGCCGAAATTGCGGTCGCCGAGGGGGCGGCGGACGCGGCCGATGCGATCCTCCTCTACGACATGCCCGGCTATGCATTCGCCGACGGGAAAGTAACGAGCCGGCCGCCGTCCGACGGCTTCAAGGCCGCGATCCGCCGCTATTTCGAATCGGACAAGGGCGCGGTGATGATGCACCATGCGCTGGCCGGCTGGGCCGACTGGCCGGACTGGGCGGAGATGATCGGCGGCCGGTTCCTCTACCAGCCGGGCGAGGTGCGCGGTCGGGAGGTGCGCGATTCCGGCTATCGCCACGATGTGCGCTACACCGCCGAAATCTGTGGGGATCATCCGGTAACGCACGGCCTGCCCGATACGTTCGAACTGACCGACGAGCTGTATCTGGCCGAGATTTTCGAAGACGATGTCGAGCCGCTGATCCGCGCGCGGCACGATTTCGTCGCGGAGAATTTCTATTCCGCCGCCCATGCCGTCGCCGGCCGGATGTTCGACAATACCGGCTGGGACCACCCGCCCGGCAGCAATCTTGTGGCCTGGACCAAGAGCATCGGCGATGCGCGGCTTGTCTATCTGCAGTTTGGCGACGGCCCGGAAACATATCGCAACCCGCATGTCCGGCAGTTGTTGCGCAACGCGCTCGACCATGTCGCAAACGGGCGGAGCGAACCCAGAGAAACAAAGGAGCCGACAGGATGAGCAGGACATTGGAAGGCCGCAAGGCCATCGTTACAGGCGCGGCATCCGGCATCGGCGCGGCAACCGCGAAGCGCCTGGCGTCCGAAGGCGCGAAGGTGCTGGCCGTCGATCTCGCGGCAAACGGACTGGACGCGCTCGGCGACGATATCGCGACGCTGATTGCCGATCTGGGTGATCCCGATTCCATCGATGCGATCGTCAGCGAGGCGGAGGGCAAGCTCGGCGGCCTCGATATCCTCGTCAACAATGCCGGCGTGCTGCCCGCCGGTGCGATCGACGAGCTGACCGACGAGATCTGGGAATTCGGCATCGCGATCAACATGCTCGCACCGTTCAGGCTGTCGCGCGCCTGCCTGCCGATGCTGCGGCAATCGGACGCGGCGCGGATCGTCAATGTCGGTTCGATCCTTTCGCGCTACGGCGATCCGGGGCTCACGGCCTATACGGCCACCAAGCACGGCATTCTCGGGATCACCCGCGCCATGGCCGCCGAACTCGGTCCCGAGGGCATCGTCGTCAATTGCGTCCAGCCCGGCGCGATCATGACGGGCATGACGCGGGACACGTTCGAAACCTCGCCCGAGGCGGTCGACCATTATACGACGAAATGCGTGCTCGGCCGGATCGGCGAACCCGAGGATATCGGCGATGTCATAGCGTTTCTCTCGAGCGACGATGCGCGTTTCATCACGGGCCAGGGCATCATCGTCGACGGCGGGCTGACGCTCCGAAGCTGAAACCTAACACTTTCACGCATCGCTTCCGGACGTGAATCGCGGTTATTGTTCGGCAAAAGCGATGGAGAATGGCGCGTGAACAAGCCGGTCGACCAGGTCAATTTCTTCGATCCAGAGATCATTTCCGATCCGTTCGACTATTACCGGGCGGCGCTGGCCGAGGGGCCGATCCACCAATTGCCCGGCGGCAACATGTATCTGGTCCTCTCCTACGATCTGTGCGCCGAAGCGACGGGACGGGTCGAGGAATTCTCGAACAATTTCCAGGCCGCGCTGTCGGGCGCGCTGGCCCAGGACCCGGACGTGAAAGCGATTCTCGATGAAGGCTGGCCGCAGGTCGATACGATGCTGACCGCCGATCCGCCGCAGCACACGCGGTTCCGCAAGCTCGTCAATCTCGCCTTCTCCATGAAGCGCGTGAACGCGATCGAAGAGGATATCCGGCAGATCATCATCGACCGGATCGAGGGGTTCGCCGACAAGGGCGAATGCGATTTCGTGCGCGATTTCGCGATCCCCTTGCCGGTGGCGATGATCGCCGGCCAGCTCGGTTTCGAGGAATCGGAACATGGCAAGATCAAGCGCTGGTCGGACGCCTTTGTCGACCGGCTCGGCCATATGGTCTCCAAGGAGCGCGAACTCGAATGCGCGCGCGAGGTCGTCGAATTCCAGCACGCGGTAAAGGCGAAGATCGACGAGCGGCGCGACAATCCGCGCGACGACCTGCTCTCCGATCTCGTCCATGCGCGGGTCGACGACGAACGGCCGCTCGACATGGCCGAACTGCTGTCGGTGGTCCAGCAACTGATGGTGGCCGGCAACGAGACGACGACCTCGGCGCTCGCCGGCGGCCTGCTCCAGCTCATCCGCAACCCCGACCAGATGGCGAAGGCCGTCGCCGCGGCCGATGCCGGGGACGACAAGCTGATCGGCAATATGGTCGAGGAGATATTGCGCACCGAAAGCCCGACCTCGGGCATGTGGCGGGTCGTGCTCAAGGATAGCGAGCTGGGCGGCACGGCGATCCCCAAGGGCGCGATGGTCCAGCTGCGCTACGCCGCCGCCAACCGCGATCCGGCCAAATATGAAAACCCCGATGCCTTCGACATCGAGCGCAAGAATGCCCGCACCCATCTCGCCTTCGGGCGCGGTATCCATATGTGCGTCGGCAACATGCTGAGCCGCAAGGAAATGGCGGTCGCGTACAAGGAGCTGCTGACGCGGCTGACCGATTTCTCGATCGTCGACGAGGAGGCGATCAGCTGGCCGCCCAACATGCTGCTGCGCGGCCTCACCCATCTGCCGATCCGCTTCGAGCGCCGCGCATGAATTTCGACCTGTCCGAAGACCAGGCGCTGTTCAAGGCGACGGTCGAGCGGTTCCTCGCGCCGGTCGATGTCGAAGCGCGGCGCAGGATCCGGGCGATGGATCACGGGTTCGACGCACAGCGCTGGCGCGAGGCAGCCGAACTCGGGCTGCTGGCGCTTGCGGCCGATGAGCAATATGGCGGAATCGGCGGATCGATAGTCGATCTGGCGATCGTCGCCGAGGCGATGGGCCGCGGGATCGCCGTCGATCCCTGGCTCGAAAACGGCGTCTTGCCGCTCAGACTTCTCAACAGCACCGGCCTCGCCGACCATATCGCGTCGATAGTCGATGGCGGCCGGATCGCGGCCTTCGCCTTTGCCGAGCCCGATCGGCGATATAATCTCACGCCGCAGGGCACGGTCGCCGAGGTACGCGGTTCGGATTTCGTCCTTTCCGGCGAAAAACGTTTCGTTCTCGGCGGCGCGATGGCCGATCATTTGATCGTCACGGCCGCGCTCGACGCCGAAACCGCGCTTTTCCTGGTGCCGGCGGACAGCGACAGCGTGCATCGGCGCGGCTATCGCGTCGTCGATGGAAGCGAAGCCGCCGAAATCCGGTTCCGCGATGTCACGCTGCCCGCCAATGCGCGGCTCGACATATCCGAGGAATCGCTGCGCTCGACAATTGCCGAGATCCAGCTGCTCGCGGGCGCCGAGATGACAGGCCTTGCCGGCCGGTTGCTCGACGACACGCTCGCCTATGTGCGGGAACGCGAACAGTTCGGCGTGCCGATCGGCAGTTTCCAGGCGATCCAGCACCGGCTCGTCGATTGCTATGCGGCGATCGAGCAGATGCGGTCGATGCTGTGGCGCGCCGCGCTCGAACCGCGCACCGACGCAGCCCGGTGGCGGACCGCGATGGTGGGCGCCAAGGCGCTGATCGCCGAAAAGGCCGAGCATATCGCGCGCGAGGCGGTGCAGTTCCATGGCGGCATGGGCGTGACGGACGAACTCGCGATCGGCCATGCGACGAAGCGCGTCATGCTGCTCGCGCGGTTGTTCGGCGACCCGGCCGCCAATCTCTCCGAATTCGCGGAGGCGGCCTGATGTCCGATACGCTCGAACCGATCGCGCCCGGCCTCTGGACCGATATCGCCGAACCGCAGCTTATCGGCGGCCAGCGGCCCGATGGCGAGATCGTCTTCCCGATGCCGGAGGGCGATGCGGCCGAAGGCCTCGAACCCGTGACGCTGTCGCGGACAGGAACGCTCTGGTCGTGGACGCGCCAGGATTTCCGGCCGAAATCACCGCCTTATGAGGGGCCCGAGGAATTCGAGCCCTTCCTGCTCGGCTATGTCGAGCTGCCCGGCGAGGTGATCGTCGAGACCCGGATCGTCGATGCGACGCTCGAAGAGCTGAAGCTCGGCATGCCGATGGAACTGGCGATCGTGCCGTTCGACGACCGCCGCTCGACCTTCGCCTTCCGACCGGAGAAAAGCGCATGAGGGACGTCTATATCATCGGAGCGGGCATCCACCCCTTCGGCCGGACCGAAGGCCGGTCGGGCCGCGACCAGGGCGTCTTCGCAGTCCGTCAGGCCCTGGCCGATACGGGACTCGACTGGGCCGATATCGAATGCGCCTATGGCGGATCTTCCGCGGCGGGATCGGCCGATATCATGGTCAACGAACTGGGTCTGACCGGCCTGCCGTTTATCAATGTCGCCAATGGCTGCGCGACGGGCGGCAGCGCACTTGCCGCGGCGCGCAACGCGGTCGCGGCCGGCGAATATGACATCGCGCTCGCGGTCGGTTTCGACAAGCATGAGCGCGGCGCGTTCAACGCCAAGCCCAAGGAATGGGGCCTGCCGGGCTGGTACGGCCAGACCGGCATGATGCTGACGACGCAATTCTTCGCGCTCAAGCTCCAGCGCTATATGCAGCTCCACGGGATCAGCCGCGAGACGCTCGGACGCGTCGCCGAAAAATCGTTTCGCAACGGCGAAAAAACCGATCACGCCTGGCGGCGCAGCCCCATCGATCTCGAGACGATCCTCCACGCGCCGGTCGTCAACGATCCGCTGACCAAATATATGTTCTGCTCGCCTGCCGAAGGCGGGGTCGCGCTGATCGTGGCGAGCGAAAAGAAGGTCCGCGCGCTCGGCGCCGATGCCGTGAAGATCGCCAGCATCGCGGTGCGCACGCGGCCGCCCGGATCGTTCGAGGTTTTCGCCCCTTCGATCAGCGTCGAGCGGGGCGGGGCGCCGACGACCCTGGCATCGCAGGGCGCGTTCGAGACTGCGGGGATCGGCCCGGAGGATATCGATGTCGCCCAGTTGCAGGATACCGAATCCGGCGCCGAGATCATGCATATGGCGGAAAACGGCTTCTGCGCCGATGGCGAACAGGAAGCATGGCTCGCCGAGGGCCGGACCGAGATTGACGGCGTGCTGCCGGTGAACACCGATGGCGGCTGCATCGCCTGTGGCGAGCCGATCGGCGCTTCGGGGCTGCGGCAGGTCTACGAGAATGTGGTGCAGCTGTGCGGCCGTGGCGGCGAGCGGCAGGTGCCGAATATGCCCAAGACCGCCTACAGCCATGTCTATGGCGCCCCGGGGCTTTCGGCCGTCGCGATTCTGGAGAGATAGATGGGACGCATGGAGGGCAAGGTCGCGCTGATTTCGGGCGGCGCCGAGGGGATCGGCGGGACGGTCGGACGGCTGTTCGTCGCGGAAGGCGGCCGCGTGATGCTCGGCGACGTGCAGGCCGACAAGGCGGCGGCTCTGGCCGACGAACTGGGCGAGAATGCCGCTTCGGTCGAACTCGATGTCCGCGATCTCGACGCGTGGGAGAAGGCGGTCGCCGCGGCCGTCGATCGGTTCGGCAAGCTGACGACCCTGTGCAACGTAGCGGGAATATCCGAGCCGGGCGGCGTGACCGAAGTCGAGCTCGACAGCTGGCAGCGGACGATCGACATCAATCTGAACGGCACCTTCAACGGCTGCCGCGCCGCCATCCCGGCGATCGCCGAGAGCGGCGAACCGGGCGCCGTCGTCAATGTCGGTTCGATGCTCGCCTTGCGCGCAGGCGGCGGGTTCGCCGCCTATTGCGCCTCCAAGGCCGCCGTTACCGCGCTGACCAAGACCATCGCGCTCGATTGCGCGGCCAAGGGCCTGCCGATCCGTGCGAACACCGTGCATCCCGGCGCGATCCGCACGCCGATGTTCGAACGCTATCTCGAAGCGCTGCCGGGCAGCACCGAGGAAGTCGAGGCGATGTTCGCCGCCAACCATCCGATGGGCCGGATCGGCGAGGCCGAAGAGGTGGCCAAGGCGATCCTCTTCCTTGCATCCGACGAAGCGAGCTTTACGAGTGGAGTCGACCTCACGGTCGACGGTGCGGGGACGATCAGGGAGTAGGGCGATGGCCGAACGGATCGACGCGCATTTCGTTGCCGCGGGCAAATATCACGATATCGATTTCGCTCGGCTCGAGATCCTCAAGCTGCTCGCCGAGCATCCGCAAATCCGCACCACCGTCGCCTGCGACTATGCCGATACGGAGCGGCTCGCCCAGTGCCAGTTCCTCGTCACCTATACCTGCGACCTGATGCCGGGCGAGGCGGAGGCCGCGGCGATCCGGAGCTGGCTGGAACAGGGTGGCAAATGGCTGGCGCTGCACGGCACCAATTCGATCCTGCGCTTTACCGAGACCGGCGTCGACTGCCCCGACGAGCGGCCCGAGGTGATGGAAATGCTCGGCACCCAGTTCAAGGCGCATCCGCCGATCGGGCCGTTCACGGTCGAAGTCGCGGACAAGGATCACGAATTCACGCGCGGCATCGACGATTTCGAGGTCGTCGACGAGCTCTATCTCTCCAAGACGACGGCCGAGATCGACACGTTGATGCAAACCCGCTTCGAAGGGGAAGCGACGGGTTTTGTCGACGCCGACTGGCCCGAAACCGTCGTGCCCATCCTTTACACGCGCGATATCGGCAAGGGCCGGATCGTCTACAACACGCTCGGCCATTGCCGCGGCCATTACGATCTGCCGGACATGGAGCCGTTCTACACACATCCCGAGCGCTGCGCCTGGGACTATCCGGTCTATTACGACCTGCTGCGGCGGGGGCTCGGCTGGGCAATGCGGACGGGGGGCTGACGCAATGGATATGGATTTTTCGACCGAGGAACTGGCGTTTCGCGAGGAGGTGCGCGCCTTCCTCGCCGCGGAACTGCCCGACCGGCTGCGCGAGGGCGCGGCACAGACTCCCGGCGTGTTCGTCGAACCCGATATCGGCCTCGAATGGCAGCGCATCCTCCACAAAAAGGGCTGGCTCGCCACGCATTGGCCCGAAGAGGATGGCGGTACGGGCTGGAGCCCGACCCAGCGCTATATCTTCGAGAAGGAATGCGCGCTGGCCGGCGCGCCGGGCCTGTCGGTGCTGGGCCTCAAGCTGGTCGGCCCGGTCATCTGCCGCTTCGGCACGCCCGAGCAGAAGGCGCGCTTCCTTCCCCGGATCCTCTCGGGCGAGGATTATTGGTGCCAGGGCTATTCGGAACCGGGCAGCGGCTCCGATCTCGCCTCGCTCAAGACGACCGCCCGGCGCGACGGCGACGCCTATACGATCAACGGCTCCAAGATCTGGACGACCCACGCCCATTACGCAAACTGGATCTTCTGCCTCGTGCGCACCGACCCCGACGCGCGCAAACAGGCGGGGATCAGCTTCCTCCTCGTGCCGATGGACCGAGACGGCATCAGCGTGTCGCCGATCCTGACCCTGGCGGGCGATCATGAGGTCAATGCGGTCTTTTTCGACGACGCGAAAACGGACATGGACAATCTGATCGGCGAGGAAGGCCAAGGCTGGACGATCGCGAAATTCCTGCTCGAGAACGAACGCGGCGGCTCCTGCCACGCGCCGCGCCTGCTTGCAACGATCGACCGGCTGGCGCTGCACGCCGCGGACACGGCGTCCGGGATCAACGGTCCGATGACCCACGATCCGGCTTTTGCGGCGCGGATCGCCAAGCTGCGGCTCGAGGCCCAGGCGCTCGAGGTCACCGAACTCCGGATACTCGCCGAGCTTTCCAAGGGTCGCGAGCCCGGCCCGCAGACCTCGCTGGTCAAGCTCGTGTCGGCGCAGATTCATCAGGCGGTCGACGCACTGGCCGTCGACCTGTTCGGCTATGACGGGCTGCAACTGCCCCTGGAGCGGCCGCTTTACGGCAACGAGGCGCCCGAACCCGTCGGCAGCCGACAGGCGCAGATCGCCGCGCCCGCCTATCTCAACAGCCGGGCCTGGTCGATCTTCGGCGGCTCGGACGAGGTGCAGAAGAATATCATCGCCAAGACCGTGCTCGGCCTTTGATCCGCCAGCGCGAGCCGATAGGCTGGAGCATCAACCGACAGGAAGCAGAAACGCCATGGATGTATCGAAATTGATGTTCCGTCCCGGACTCATGGACGGCCAACGCATATTGGTCACGGGCGGCGGCACCGGCCTTGGCCGCGAAATGACCGAAGCGTTCCTGAAGCTCGGCGCGACCGTGCATATCTGCGGGCGCCGCGCGGCAAAGGCTCAGGAAACAGCCGACGAACTCATTGAAGCACATGGTGGAACAGTCGTCGCGCATGGCTGCGACATTCGCGACGCGGATGCGATCGACGCGATGGTCGACGCGATCTGGGAAGACGGCGGCGCGCTTACCGGCGTGGTGAACAACGCGGCGGGCAATTTCATCAGCCGCACCGAGGACCTGTCGATCAACGGGTTCAACGCGATCGCCGATATCGTGTTTCGCGGCACCTTCTACGTCACCCACAATGTCGGAAAGCGGCTGATCGCGGAGGGCAAGAAGGCGAGCTTCCTCTCGATCCTGACGACCTGGGTGTGGAACGGTTCGGCATTCGTCGTCCCGTCCGCCATGTCCAAATCGGCCATCAACACGATGACCCAGAGCCTCGCGGTCGAATGGGGGCGCTATGGCCTGCGCTTCAACGCGATCGCCCCCGGCGCTTTCCCGACCAAGGGCATGAGCGCGCGACTCGCGCCGGGCGGCCGCGGCGGCAACGACATGTCGGGCGGCAATCCGATGGGCCGGGTCGGCGAGATGTACGAGCTCGCCAATCTCGCGACCTTCCTGATGGCGCCGGGCGCGGAATATGTGAATGGCCAGACCATCGCGATCGACGGCGCCGGCTATCAGGCGAATGGCGGCACCTTCTGGGGCGCCCTCTCGCATCTCGGCGACGAGGAATGGGAACAGATCCGCGCGATGATCAAGGGCACGAACGAGAAGGACAAGGCCGAGCGGACGACCTGATCAGGCCTCGGCTTCGGCGAGCGACTGAGCCGTCCGGTAATCGGGCTTGCCATTGTTCAGCCGCAGCGACTCGCCCGTGAACACGTAGAGACGCGGGACCTTGTAGCCGGCGAGCCGCTCCCGGACATGGGAGTCGAGCGCCGCTTCGAGGTCCGCCGGTCTATCACGCAGCTGCACGACCGCCGCAATCTTCCTGCCAAAGCGCGGATCGGGCACGCCGACGACGCGAACATCGTCCACCGCCGGATGCGATTGCAGCGCGCCTTCCACCTCTTCGGGAAACACTTTTTCGCCGCCCGTGTTGATGCACATATTGTCGCGGCCCTTGAATTCGATGCTGCCGTCTTCGCGGAACCGCGCCATGTCCCCGGTCATCAACCAGCGCTTGCCGCTAATCACCGGGAAGGTCTCGGCATTCTTTTCGTCTTCGCCGAGATAGCCGAGCGGAAGCGGCCCCGACCGCGCGAGCGTGCCATATTCCTCCGAACCGGCCGGGAGTTCGTTGAAATCCGCATCGAAAATCGCCGTCTCGCGGCCCGGAACGGCCGAGAAATGCCCCCCGCCCGTCGATCCGGCCGCCGTCGTGATGGTCACGGCCGTCCCGGCGCTCTCGCTCGATCCCAGCGCGTCGACGATGATCATCTGCGGATTGATGGCGAGCAGTCGTTCCTTCACCGCCGCCGAGAATATCGCGCCCGAAGAGGTGATCATCCGCATGCTTGCGAAAGCCTCGGCGGCGTCGGCGCGGGCTTCGAGCGCATCGGCGAGCGGCAGCGCGAAGGCATCGCCGACAAAGGCCATGGATTTTGCACCCCTGTCGCGGACCGTGTCGATTACCTGACCGGAATCGAAACCGGTCGCCGGAATCGTGATCAGGGTACCGCCGCGCATGAGCGCGATCAGCGACGCGAACTGCCCGGCGCCGTGCATTAACGGGCTGAGGCACAATGAGGGCGAGCGCATCGCGTCGCTCGGCGGCGGATGGCAGGCGGCCTCGGCCGCGTGATCCTCCAGCGTCTCCGCGATCCAGGGCGGCTCTCCGAGTGCGCGCATCCAGCTCGAAATCTGGAACGCCTGCCACGCTTCGCCAAAGGGCCACATCACCGCCTTGGGCATGCCGGTGGTCCCGCCCGTCGCGACATAGAAGAGCCCGTCGGAATCGTCACTCGGCGCAAAGTCCGGCGGCGCGGGCGTGTCGCAAAGCTTGGCCCAGGCCGACCCACCGATCACGATGCGATGGGTCAGGTCAGGTGCCCCATCGCACGCCGCGGCCGCGACCTGCGCGAACTCCTCTTCGACGAACAGCGCTTTCAGGCCGAATCGCGCGAATATATCGCCCAGTTCGCCGGCCTTGTAATGATAATTGATATTGACCGGGATGACGCCGGCTTTCGCACAGCCGAACCAGGCGAACATATAGGCCGGGCTGTTGCGCAGCTGCTGACCGGCGACATCGCCGGGCTTCAGTCCCGTCTCGCGCAGCCCGGCGGCTATGTTATCGGTAATGCGGTCGAAATCGGCCCAGCTGATCACGTCGTCGCCATGGACGAGCGCCGGCCGGTCGGGTTCCACCGTTCGGGCGATCGCTTTCAAAGCGGAACCGAAATTGCTGCCGAGCCAGCCCATCGACCGAGAATCTCCTCCGTTGCATCGATTCGACCTTATGAACGCCCGCTGCCCTTGGCATCCATAAAAATGCCAGTCGCGCGAAAGACTTGGATGGTCAATACTGAGGTTTCGGCAACAGACTTGCCGAATCTTCTAAAAGGGCAGAAGATATGGTCATGGCGAGCAATGTCATAGAGTTGCGCACCCCGCAGGGGAAAGAGCGCATGGCGGAGCTACTCGAGCAGGTCACGATCCGCTCGATCGACGATGTACATGACGCCGCCGTCACCATCAACCGGATGGCCAATGAACGCGGTATGCGCATTGCGCTCTGCGAGGACATTTCGTCCAAAGAGCCGATGATCGACGCGGAAGGCACGATCGTCAACGCCGATATCTTCGGCTGGCTCGCCGACGGGGAACGCTGGTGGGAGGATGCGCGGCTCGCGCTCCATTCGCCGCTGCCGCGCGCCTGCCGCTACGAGAGCGAACCCTTCTGGTGCAACGAGAACGGTTTCTACGGCCATTGGCGGAACGACTATCTCAACGAGATGGATCTCACCGATTTCCACAAACGCTCGCTCTGCCACGCGGCGATCGTGATCCCTGTCCATCTGCCCTTCGGCCAGATTTCGGCGAACAGCTTCATCCCGTTCGAT
Source organism: Parasphingopyxis algicola (assembly GCF_013378075.1). GTDB lineage: Bacteria > Pseudomonadota > Alphaproteobacteria > Sphingomonadales > Sphingomonadaceae > Parasphingopyxis > Parasphingopyxis algicola. The sequence goes on from NZ_CP051131.1 coordinate 2,138,683, forward strand.
ACCGAGCTGCGGGATCTCTCCGAACTGTTCGATGAATATGCCGAATTATTCGCGCAGGTGACCCGGCGCTTCATCGCCGGGTATGTCACGGTCATGCGATCGACCCGCCGCATTCCGTCGGACTGCGTGCTCTCCAAACGGGAGGTCGAATGCCTGCGCTGGGCGGCGATCGGCAAGACCGACAAGGAAATCAGCATGATCCTGTCTCGCAGCCACGCGACGGTCCGCTATCATGTGCATCGCGCGGCGGAAAAGCTCGATTCGGTCAATCGCAGCCAGACCATCTTCAAGGCCGGCCAGCTCGGCTATCTTGGAGCCAGCGACTAGCCAAGCCGCCTCACGGGCTCGCTGCCGTCCCAGTCCGCCGCAGCGGCCCCGATCATCGCGAACAGGTCCGCGCTACCGCTCGCCGGCTGCAATATCTCCACCAAATTGCCGGGCCCCGCGCCCGGATCGGCATAGAGTACCGCGCCATCCTCTCCGACCTTTGCCTCGACAAGGATTTCGGCCGATTGCGCGTCGCAGATCGCCCGCGCGTCTGCGATATCGTCGGTCAGGATGCAGACATGGTGCAACCGGTCGGTCACACCATAATCGCCGCCATAGATGGACGGCGCATCGTTCTCCGCGCGGATCAGTTCAATCTGCACGTCTCCCCAATAAGCGAGCGCGATGGAAAAGACGGCGTCGCTGGGTTCGCCGCGATAGCGCATATCCTTCAGCGCAATATTCTCGATGAGGAAGAAGGGGCCGACGCCCATCGTTTCGGTCCAATAGCACAAGGCAGCGTCGAAATCGCCGGGTACATAGGCCATTTGCATGACAGGGCCGATCGCGGCCAGTCCCGGTGCTCCCGACATTGCGACTCTCCTCATTAAAGCGCTAGCTTACGTCCCGCGCAGCCTGTGTCATGATGCATGCAGGGTCGGAAAAGCGACACTGCGCAAAGTGCGAGGATGAGGATATGGCGGAACGCGATCCCGGGCTGGACGGCGGGGAGATCGACTGGGAGGCAACGCGCAAGGCCAATGCGCGCGCGATCAATCGCCGGATGGTGGATCTCATCGCCGCCAAGACGACAGATATGGCGGATGGGCCGTTGCCGCTGCACAAGTCCGTCTACACCGATGAGGAGCGCTTCGCAGCCGAACGCGAAAGGCTGTTCCTGTCCGAACCGCTGGTTGCGGGCCTCTCGGGCGATATCCCGGACGCCGGCGACATTCTGCTGTTCGATGCGGCCGGGCCGTCGATCCTCGCGATGCGCGGCAAGGATGGCGAGGCGCGCGCCTTTCTCAACATGTGCACGCATCGCGGCGCCAGGCTCGTCGAGGAAAACGAACCATGGTCCGGCAATGCGAAGCGGCTCAGCTGTCCGTTTCACGCCTGGACTTTCGACAATCGGGGCGCGCTGATCGGCCAGCCGGGCAAGGCCGGGTTTGCCGGCTGCGATATCGGCGCACGCGACCTGATCGAAGTGCCATGCACCGAACATCTCGGGCTGATCTTCGTCCGCGCCGACCCCGACGGCGGTCCGATCGACGCCAAAGCGCATCTGGGCGATTTCGCGCCGATCCTCGAACAGCTCGAACTGCACCGGGCGGTGCCGGTCAAGAAGGGCGTCCTGAACGCCGATTCGAACTGGAAATTCGCGCTCGACACCTATGGCGAGGGCTATCATTTCAAGACCCTGCACGCCTCAACCATCGGCCAGACCCATTTTAACGATATCTGCGTGTTCGATCCCGTCGGCCGGCATCACCGGGTCGGCTTCCCCGATCTGTCGCTCGGCCAGAATGTCGGCAAGGACGAATCCGACTGGCCGGAAACCGATTATGGCGGCGTCCATTTCCTGTTTCCGAACACCGTCATCTTCTTCGGCTCGCTGACCCCGGGCGTGTTTTTCACTCAGTTGTTCCGGCTGTTTCCCGACGGCGTCGGAAAGACGCGCTGCCAGTTCGCCGTTTATGCGCCGTTCGGCATTACCGACGAGGAATATCGCAGCACCTGCGAGATGGCCTATGATGCGACGGCTAATGTGGTGCAGACCGAGGACTACCGCGTCGCCTCAGCGGGCTACGCCAATCTGTTGAGCGCGCCGGACGGTTATCAGGTCGTCGTCGGCGCCAATGAAATCGCGCTGCAGGCCGTGCACAAACATATCGCCGAGACGATCGGCATGCCCCTCCCCACCGAAAGGAGCTGACATGGACGAGCAAGCCACCTCGCCCCGCCCCGACGACCGCTGCCCCGACATCACCGTCGACGACATTCTCGACCAGGACTCGAAGCCGGTCCCGCCGGAAGTGCGCGACGACGAATGGCGCGACTTGGGCACCGACGCGGTCGCCGCCGAACGGTACACGGGCGATGCGTTTTTCGAAGCCGAGCGCACGAAAATGTGGCCCAATGTCTGGCAGTTCGCCGCGCGCGAGGAGGAAATGCCCGAGCCCGGCGACCATGTCGTCTACAACAATGTCGGCCGTTCCTATATTCTCGTCCGCCAGGAAAACGGCTCGATCCGCGCCTTTCACAATGTCTGCCTGCATCGCGGCCGCAAGCTGCGCCTCGAAAGCGGCCATGCGAGCGAGCTGCAATGCCCGTTTCACGGCTTTACCTGGAACAATGACGGCTCGTTGAAGCAGATTCCGTGCCAATGGGACTTCCAGCATCTCGAAGAGCGCGACATGAATTTGCCCGAACTGCGAGTCGGCCGCTGGGCCGGCTTCATCTTCGTGACGGAGAGCGATGCCGCGCCCGAACTTGCCGATTTTCTGGCGCCGCTGCCGGACAAATTCGCCCGCTGGCGGCTCGAGGAATGCTATACGGCGCTCTGGGTCGGCAAGGTCATCAAGGCGAACTGGAAGGCGGTGTCCGAGGCTTTCATGGAAGCTTGGCACTCGGTGGTCACGCATCCGCAGATTCTGCCCTATACGGGCGATGCGAACACGCGTTACTCGATATGGGGCGACCATGCGAACCTTGCGCTGACGCCGTTCGGCATGCCGAGCCCGCATCTGCGCGACGAGAAGCTGTCGGAAGAAGAGATCATGGAAGCGTTCGATCAGACATCAGGCCGGTCGGCGAGCGCCGGCGGCCGCAAGCTCGCTAAGGGCAAGACCGCGCGCCAGTCCATGGCCGAAGCCAATCGCGAACAGTTTCTCGAGGCGCTCGGCTATGACAGTTCGGACGCGACGGACAGCGAGATGCTCGACGCCTTCACCTATAACGTCTTTCCCAATATGGCGCCTTGGGGCGGCTTCGCGCCGAACATCGTCTATCGCTGGCGACCGTGGCCGGACCAGCATGCGACCTTGATGGAAGTGCGTATTCTCGGCCGCAAACCGAAGAACGGGGACATGCCCGAAGCGGCGGAAATGCGGTTCCTGGAAGAGCATGAGCCCTGGGCGACGGTCGAGGAGTGGGGCGCGCTCGGCGGCGTGTTCGACCAGGACATGGAGAATCTCCCCTATGTCCAGGAGGGGCTGATCGCGAGTCCCAACAACCGGGTCGAGCTCGGCAAATATCAGGAAAGCCGGATCCGGCATTTCCACCAGACGATGGACAAATATATCGCCGGCGAACTGCCCTAGGCACCCTGTGAGCAACTCCACTCCGTTCGGGCTGAGCCTGTCGAAGCCCTGCCCTTTTTACTCCAGGTTGAAAGAAGGACAGCCCGTCGACAAGGTCAGGGCGAACGGTTTCTTCGATAGGTAAGACATGCCCGACACTCCCTTCGATCTCAGCGGCCGCGTCGCGCTCGTTACCGGCGCTTCGTCCGGTCTCGGCGCGGGCTTCGCAAGGCTGCTCGCGCGGGCCGGTGCGAAAGTGGTGCTCGGTGCGCGGCGCAAGGACCGGCTTGAGGCTCTCGCCGACGAGATCGGCGAGGCCGCGTTGGCAGTAGAGATGGACGTGGCCAACGAAGCGTCGATGATCGCCGCCTATGACGCCGCCGAGGCTGCGTTCGGAACCGTGGACGCCATCGTCGCCAATGCCGGGATGAGCAACGACGCTCTCGCGCTTGCCATGGAGGTCGAGGCGTTCGACGCCGCCATGGCGGTCAATCTGCGCGGCGCTTTCCTGACGGCGCGCGAGGGCGCGAAACGGCTGATCGCGGCGGAGCGCGACAATGGACGGATCGTGTTGATCTCATCGATCACCGCGTTCGAACCCTCGCCCGGGCTCTCCGCCTATGCGGCAAGCAAGGCCGGCGTGTCTCAGCTCGGCAAGACGCTGGCGCGCGAATGGCTCAACAAGGGGATTAATGTGAACATGGTCCTGCCCGGCTATATCCGGACCGAGCTCAATCAGGACTGGTTCGACAGCGCGGGAGGCCAGAAGCAGATAGCGCGCTTCAACCGCCGCCGACTGATGCCGCAGGAAGGGCTCGACGCCATGCTGCTATATCTGTGCGCCGACGAGAGTGCCTATGTGACGGGCGCCGAGTTCGTCATGGACGACGGACAGACGCTCTAGACGGGTTTCGACCAGTCCTGCCTTGCTGCCCATTCAGAAAATGGTGTCAGCGGGACGGGCAGCAGGGCTGTAAACGCTTCGGGATCGACCACCAGCGGCGATATCGGCTGCGCGTTATACCAGCGGTAAAATTGCGCCATCCCGTCATAAATGCTGTGCGGCGCGACATCGCGAGAGCCGGTGACGAGCTCGCTCATCCGGGCGGCGAACTCGTCTGGCGTGAGACTCTGGAAGCGGACCGGCTTTCCCGCTGCCACCGCTAGCTTCTCCGCAACCTCATGCCCGGTCAGCGCCTCGGGCCCGCCGACCGCGACATGGCATCCGTCGGCGGCATCCGTGCCGAGCGCCGCAACCATGAAAGCCGCGACATCGGCGAGGCTGATCCAGCTGATCTTGAGATCGTCGGCGGCCGGATAGGCGAATATGCCGCGCGCGACGATCGACGGTTTGCTCCATGGGCGAACGATATTGTCCATGAAAACAACCGGCTCGATAAACACGTACGGGATACCGCTATCGACGATCACACGTTCGATATCCCTCCGGCCGTCATGCGCCGACAGGCCGAGATCGCGATCGGCAACGAAACAGCTCGTGTTGAAAACGATTTTCCTGAGCCCCGCGCGTTTCGCCGCTTCCGCGATATTGCGGCCGAAGCCCGCCGCCCGTTCGCGATCGAACTCGAAGGGCAGGTGCATCGCGAGAGCGTCTTGCCCCGCCATCGCCGCTTCGAGAGAACCGACATCCACGATATCGGCGGCCACGACCGGCAGGTCGGGAAAGAGCGTACCCGCCATCGCATCGGCACGGCGCACGCCCGCCGTCGGCGCGAAACCAGCGGCTTTCAGGGCGCCGACAAGCGGTATGCCCTGATCGGCCGGCGCGCCGAGAACCAGCACATTCCGGATGCCGCTTGCCGTCATCCGCCGGCCTGGCGCTTCACTTCCGCCGCGTCGAAATAGTGGATCCGGATTTCGACGGCCTTGCCGTTTTCGACCCGCGTCGCTTCCACCATCGGCTGGGTGAAGCGTTCTCCTGTGGCCTTGGACGTCATGCTGAACTGGAGGATCGCAACCGCCCATTCCTCGCCGCCGACGATCGATTCGACGACAACCTCGGGGTCCTCCCAATAGGTCATGACCTCGGCATAGAGTCGCCGCAACGCGTCTTTACCCCGCCATTCGCCGCCATAGGGCAGCGATGGCGGCTCATGGATAACGAGATCCTCCGAAAAATGCGGCTCGATCTTGTCCCATTCGCCCCGGCCCGCATGGGTGAAGACGGCCGTGACGATCTCGACAGGGGTCACTCGATCGAGCCGATCAGGTCGCCGACCTTGTAGACTTGGCCTTCCTCTCCCGTTGTGCGGATCGTGCCCGCGGCCTGGGCCTCGATCTCGGTCGTGCTCTTGTCGGTTTCGACCGTGTAGATGACATCGCCCTTTTCGACAGCATCGCCATCGGCATACATCCATTCGGTCAGCGTCATCTCGGTGGCACTCATTCCGAGCTTGGGAATGCGGATTTCCGTCGCCATCGCCTATTGTTTCCAGTCCATGGCAGCCTTGATGGCCCCGACAATCTCGTCCTTGGTCGGGATCCAGGCCTGTTCGAGCGCCGCGACGAAAGGCACGGCGGAAAATGCGCCGCCGACGCGCTGCACCGGCGCCCTCAGCTCGTTGAAAAGCTTTTCGTGGATATTCGCGGAGATCTCGGCACCCGTCCCGAACGGCTTCACGGCCTCATGCAGGGTTACCGCGCGGCCCGTCTTGCGGACCGAGGCCAGCACCGTTTCCTCGTCATAGGGCGCGATCGTCCTCAGATCGACGACCTCGACCGAAATCCCTTCCTTGTCGAGCTCCTCGGCGATGCCGAGTGCATCGAGGACGGTGCGGCCATAGGTGATCAGCGATACGTCCGTACCTTCGCGGGCGATGGCCGCCTTGCCGAGCGGCACCCGGTAATCCTTGCCCGGATCGTCCGACTGCAGGCCGTAACAGAGGATATTCTCGATAAAGAGCACCGGATCGTTACAGTCGATCGAAGCGCGCAACAGGCCCTTGGCATCCGCGGCATTGGACGGCGTGACGACCTTGATCCCCGCAACATGGGCGAACCAGGCTTCGAGCATGTCCGAATGCTGGCCGCCGAACCCGACGCCGACGCCGGTCGTCGTGCGGATAACGAGCGGCACATTGGTCTGCCCGCCAGACATGAAGCGCAGTTTCGCCGCATGGTTGACGATCTGGTCCATGCACACGCCGACGAAATTCATGAGCATGATCTCGGCGACCGGTCGCTGACCCGCGATCGCTGCGCCAACCGCCGCGCCCATGATCGCGGTCTCGGAGATCGGCGTCGCGCGGACGCGGTTCTCGCCATATTTTTCGGTGAGACCAGCGGTGATCTTGAAGACACCCCCGCCCTGCTTGGCGGACACATCTTCGCCGAGACAGAATACGCCATCATCGGCGGCCATTGCTTCGTCGAGCGCCTGGTTCAGGCCCTCGGTCATCGTGATCTGGCCGCTCATGCCGCGATCTCCTCTTCGAACACATCCTTGCGGAGTTCGTCCGCATCGGGGAACGGCGCTTCGAGCGCCTTTTCGACCGCCGCATCGATTTCGGCATCGATCTCGGCGACGATCGCGTCGAGTTCTTCCTCGGTGAACTGATGATCGAGCATGACCTGGCGCAGCTTGGGCAACGGATCCTCGGCCTGCATCTCGGCCAGATGCTCTTCGGGCATGTAGGAGAAATCGGCGCCGAAAAAGTGGCCCATCATCCGGTAGCACATCGCCTCGATCAGGGTCGGCCCCTCGCCGGCGCGGGCACGGTCCACGGCCTCCTTCGCCGCCGCCCACATCTCCTCGACATTATTGCCGTCGACGCGCACGCCCTTCATGCCGTACCCGGCCGCGCGCTCGGCGATGGTCGGGCTGTCGGTATGGTCGGCATAGGCGGTATGTTCGCCATAGCGGTTGTTCTGACAGAGAAAGACGACCGGCAGCTTGTAGAGCTGCGCCATGTTCATCGCCTCGTGGAACGCCCCGATATTCGCAGCGCCATCGCCGAAGCTCGTCACCGTCACCCGCCCGTCGCCGTTATTCTGGGAGGCCATGGCGAGCCCGTTGGCGATCGGGATGCCCGAGCCGACGACGCCGGTGGTCACCATCACTCCGCTATCGGGATGGGTGATGTGCATCGGGCCGCCCTTGCCCTTGCAGGTGCCGGTCGCCTTGCCGATGCATTCGGCCCACCAGAGATCGGCGGGCACGCCTTTCGCCGTCTGCTCGCCCTGGCCGCGATAGGTGCAGACGACATAATCGTCCGCGTCGAGCGCGGCCATCATCGCACCCGAAACGAGCTCCTGCCCGCGCACCGGATAATACATCACGGCAACCTTGCCCTGGGTCAGCAGCGAGCGGAATTTCTCGTCGGTCTGCGCGACCTTCATCGTACGGGTATAGATATCCTTCAGGACATCGCGATCCAATTTCGTATCACTCATCGGGAGCCTTTCTGTTCAGGCGGATTCGGTTTCCAGACCGACCTTGGGGTTGGCGCTGGCGGATGCACCGGGCCGCTCGGCGACGCGGTCGAACCACGCCTTCAGATTCGCCAGTTCCTCCGGCAAAGGCTGGCCCACTTGCCCGCCGAAATCGATAAAGGCGAAGAGAACGATATCGGCGAGCGTAAAGCGGTCGCCGGCGAGATAGTCGCGATCCGCCAGCCATGAATCGAAGCGCGCCATGCCGTCCTTCGCACAGGCCTTGAGCCCGTCGGATGCCTCGGGCAGGCAGCGCATCCGTTCCTGGAACAGCGGCAGGCCCTCCGACCCGCGAAAACCCGTGGTCATCGGCATGACCACATCGAAATCGACGCGGCGGACGAGCATCCGGGTCTCGGCGCGCTCCTCGGGCGTTGCACCGATCAGCGCGGGTTCGGGATGTTTGTCCTCGATATATTCGCAGATCGCGACGCTTTCGGAGATATGATCGCCGCTATCGGTTTCGAGCAGCGGGACCTGACCGAACGGATTCTTCGCGCGAAATCCATCCTGCCGGTTCTCGCCGGCCATGATATCGACAAAGGCGCGCTCGATCACGACGCCCTTTTCCTCGATAAACATGAGTACGACACGCGGATTGGGCCCCAGGGCCTGGTAGAGTTTCATACGCTGCCCTTCCTAGAACTGGACACGCTGGGTGAAGCCGCCGTCGATCACGATATTGGCGCCGGTCATATAGGGGCAGGCGGGCGACGCGACGAAGACGATGGCTTTCGCCACTTCCTCGGGTTCGCCGAACCGGCCCATCGGCATCTTGGCGAGCGTGCCTTCATAGAGCTCCGGCATCGCACCCTTGATCATCTCCCAATTGCCGCCCGGATATTCGATCGCGCCCGGCGAGACGCAATTGACCCGGACGCCCTGCGGCGCGAGCGCCTGACTGAGTTGCGAGCCATAGGTGATGAGCGCCGCTTTGAGCGCGTTGAAAGCCTGCGGCGCGATAAAGGTCTCGAGCGCGGCGGTCGACGACATTAAGACGACCGAGCCGGCATCGGATTCGGCGAGTTGCGGCGTGAGCGTTTCGACGCCGTTGACCGCGCCCATGATGTCCATGTCGAGGCCCTGCTGCCAGTCGGCCGTACCGCCCGTGCCCGAAGAACTCGCCGTGTGCACGAAGATATCGCATCCGCCCAGCGTGTCGGCCGCCTTGGCCAGCCAGTCCTTATAGGCGTCCGCGCCGCCGTTGATGTCGAAGACCTCGCCATGGACCTTGCCGGAACCGGCAGCGTCGATCTCCTGCTTCGCCGCCTCGATCTTGTCTTCCTTGCGCGAGAAAAAGGCGACGTCCGCGCCCTCGGCCGCGAAATGCCGGAGCGACGCGAGACCGAGGCCGTGCGCGCCGCCGTTCATGATGACTTTCTTGCCTGCCAGTCCGAGATCCATCGTCCTCACCTTTCGCCTTTTTCTGTGCATGAGAAACCTACTGCATCGCCGGTTCCGCGTTAATCAGCAAAAGTGCCAGCCAACGCCGCTCAAAACATGCTACCGGATGGGAACAACGGGGAGGGCCTGATGCGGAAAATGCTGCTTGTGATGCTTGCCATCGTCGTGATCGGCGGCGGCTTCGCCTGGTACAACCGCCAAGCCATCATCCTCTATTTCGTCGCGAACACCGGCAAAGAGGCGGTGGCAGCCCACCGTGCCATTTCCTGGGCGGCCGGCCCCGAAGACGCCGAAGCGCCGCCGGCCGAGCGCCCGCCCAATATCGTCTTTATCCTCGCCGACGATCTCGGGATCAACGACATCTCCACGTTCGGCGGCGGCGTCGCGGGCGGAAGTGTGCCGACACCGAATATCGACCGGCTGGCCGCGGACGGCATGATCTTCGAACAGGCCTATTCGGGCACCGCCAGTTGCGCGCCGAGCCGCGCGATGCTGATGACGGGCCGCTATCCGACACGCACCGGATTCGAGTTCACGCCGACACCCGACGGCATGGGCCGGATGGTCAATTTGCTGTCCGACACGGATCGTTCCGGTTTGCCGCCGCTGGAATGGGACAGCGCGCAGGCCGAAGCCGCCCCGCCTTATGCCGAGCAGGGCCTGCCGGGTTCGGAAATCACCATCGCCGAAGTGCTGGGCGAGGCCGGCTATCACACCGTCCATATCGGAAAATGGCATCTGGGACGGGGCGCGGAATTCGATCCCAACGCGCAGGGGTTCGACGAGAGCCTGTTGATGGCAAGCGGCTTGTTCCTGCCCGAAGAGCATCCCGACGTCGTCAATGCCCGGCTCGATTTCGATCCGATCGACCGGTTTCTCTGGGCGCGCATGCAATTTGCGGCGAGCTTTAACGGCAGCGAATGGTTCGAGCCCGGCGGCTATCTCACCGATTGGTGGACCGACGAAGCGATCAGCGTCATCCGCGCCAACCGCAACCGGCCCTTCTTCCTGTATCTCGCGCATTGGGGCGTCCACACGCCACTTCAGGCGACGCGCGCGGATTATGAAGCGGTCGGCGATATCGAGCCACGCCGGGAGCGAGTTTACGCCGCCATGGTCCGCGCGCTCGACCGCAGCGTCGGGGACATTATGGACGAGCTCGAGGCGCAGGGGCTCGCGGACAATACGATCATCGTCTTTTCGAGCGACAATGGCGGCGCTGGCTATATCGGCCTGCCCGATATCAACGCCCCCTTTCGGGGTTGGAAACTGACCTTTTTCGAGGGCGGGATCCGCGTTCCCCTATTTATCCGCTGGCCCGCGCGGATCGCGGCTGGAAGCCGCAGCGACACGGCGGTCGCGCATATCGATCTGATGCCGACGCTGGCAGCTGCGGCGGGAGCGGCCCTGCCCGAAGGCGTCACAATCGACGGCGTCGACCTGTTACCGCTGTCAGGTGCGCCCGAAAGGCCAGGCGATGCGATATTCTGGCAGAGCGGCTATTATCGGGCCGTGCGGCAGGGCGACTGGAAATTGCAGGTCAGCGAGCGCCCGGGGCGGGAATGGCTTTTCAATCTCGCCGAGGACCCGACTGAACAGACCGATCTCGCGCAACGGCATACCGACCGCGTTGCCGCAATGCGGGCACTGCTCGACCGGCACCGGGAAGGGCGGCGTCCGCCCCTCTATCCTTATACCCTCGAAGCGCCGATCGCAGTGGACCGGACACTGGCCGACCGCGTGGGCAGTCAGGCTGAAGTGATATATTGGCCGAACTGAGCCGCCGATCGATCAATCGGAACGCGCTTTGTTCAAATCGGCGTCGGCCAGCGTGCGGGCCAGAGTATCTCCCGACAACGGTTTTTTGAGCACCACGTCACCCGGTTCCAGAAAATCGATCTGATCGCGGTCATAAGCAGTAATGAAAACGAAGGGGATGCCGCGTTCCCGCAAAGCCTTCGCGACCGGCCGGGATGTCTTGCCCGAACCGAGATTGACATCGAGAAACGCGATGTCGATCTCCTGCTCCTTCGCGATTGCCTTTGCGTCGTCCAGATGGATGCTGGGACCGACAATCTCGAAGCCCAGATCTTCGACCAGATCCACCATTTCAAATGCGACCATGATTTCGTCTTCGACAATGAATACGCGTCGCGCTGTATCAGTCATTTTCGTCCTGTTCGGTCATGGCGAACGGTGCCACCAATCGCCAGGTTAGCCCATCCGCCGGGTAATCGATTGTAACGGAGCCTTGCGTCTCCATCGCAAGGGCGCGCTCTATGATGAACGAACCGAATCCCTTGCTTTCTGGTTTAACGGTCTTCGGGCCGCCGCGTTCCCTCCAATCGATTTGCAATTGGGAATCGGGCTCTTCGGACAGGTTCCAGTTGATCTCGACAATACCCCCGACAGCGGACAGCGCGCCATATTTGAACGCGTTGGTCGAAAGCTCGTAAAAGGCCATCGACAGAGCCAAGGCCTGTTTGGAGGGGAGCTCGACATCCGGTCCGGACATGACGACCGAGCCTTCTTCCACCTGCTGGCCGAGAATGTCCCGGACAATACCGCTGATCGTCGCAGTCTTCCATGTCTTCCCTACCAGACCCGCATGGGCCTTCGCATAAGCGTCCAGCCGCCGGTCGATCGTATCCCGCAATCCCGCCATTACCCTGTCCTTGCGAAGAGACTGGCTGACGATCGACTTGACCACCGTGAAGGCGTTTTTGACGCGGTGATCGAGTTCGCCGATCAAAATTTCCTGTTCTCGCTGGAGTTGCCGTTCCTTCTCGATATCGATCAGCGCGACCGAGGCGGCAATCATCGTGCCAGTATCGTCCGTTATCGGCCTGCCGACGATCTTCATCCAGAATCGTGAGCCATCACCGCGCTGATAATGGACATCCAGTTCGGCATAATCCTCGCCGTCCCGGATCACGCGCGAGAGCGGATATTCGTGACTTTCGACGCGCCTGCCATCGGCATGAAAGGATATCCATTCGCCGTAGGAGTCGAAGTCCTCCGACTTGAGCATCGGATGACCGAGCATCTCCTCGACGCGGGAGTTGCCCAGCAATATCTCGCCGCTCGGCGCTTCGGCCAGGACAACGCCGACCGGAACGGTCTCCAGCGCCGCACCGAGAATCGACGATCGTTTTTTCGCGCTGTCCGCGATGGCCGCCTGATCGGCGCTGTCGGCAAGCGCTTCGGCGAGTCTTTTGCGCAGATCCGCATTTTCTGCGGTCAGTTTTTTGTTCAACTCGTCCATCGGAACCTCTCTTGCATACGCTACTTTACTATGAGCCACCATGTGATTTCATTTTGATTCCCAACACTTACCAAGAATCGTTCGGATGCGTACATTATTGTCACCCTGCGGTCGCTCGTTCAGCGGACATCGGCTCTGCGGCAATAGGACCGCCACTCAAGTGCGAAAATCCCGTTGATTCGAGCGTTTCCTCGGCCATCAAAAATAAATATTATCCATTACATGGGCGTAACAATCACCTCCTGAAGTGGACAAAGAAGACCTTATGCCGCCGGCGTTTCGATTGCGAACATACCAAGATCATTATTTGTTAAGGCGCCCAGAGCTACCGGATTTCCGGGGCATGACAGAACACCAATATTTGCGAGCAGGAGACCAGATACTTCAAGGACGAACGAGCGGGAGAACATAATGAACGTTCAGTGGCAGAATTTTTCGGACTCCGGTCAGCATGATGCTGCACGGCAACAGCTGGGCGATCGGCGCGATGCGATCAGGCACCGCGCTGTTCTTCAACAAGCTCGCTATGTCAGCCAATATTCCCAACAATTATGTATCGTGAAAAACATCTCGCGCTCCGGGATGCTGGCGCGGACTTTCATTCCGCTTGAAAAGCGCGACAAACAGTTGATCGAGTTCCGCAGCGGCCGAAGAATACTGGGTCGCGTCGCTTGGACGAAAGACGATGTTGCCGGCTTCGAGTTCGTCGACAAGGTAGATCCGGACGCGATTTTCAAACCGCAAAGCTTTGAAATCCTTCCTCGGACCCCGCGGCTGGAACTCGATATCGTCGCCCGCTTCGAAACCGAACATATCATGGCGATGGTCCCACTGCTCGATATCTCGCAGACCGGGGCGAAGATCGAATGCCATGGTATCGCGCGAACCGGAAGTCCGGTCACGCTCCATGTCGAGAATTTGGCCCGGCTCCCCGCGGTCGTGCGCTGGTCCGATTCCGGGCAGATGGGCTTGTTCTTCAAGAACAAAATTCCGCTTGCGACACTCGCAAAATGGGCGTGCCGGAAGAAGCCGCGCCGCAGCCTGATCGATTATTGTCTCGACCAGGCGTCGCTTCCGGCCGGTGCCCGGCTTGACGAGGACTGGCAGGACCTGTGCCGCCAGATCGACACGCTGACGCAGACGTCCGACAGCGGCTAGACTTCGAAAAAATTCGAAAGACGTTCAAACGCGTCGGCGAAATCCTGCTTGAATTGCTGGACGACCTGGCCCGATGACATGGGTTCGTTCATCAGGCCCACCCCTTGACCGACCCAATAGGTTGCGAGTTTCTTCGCGCCCGCGTGACCGCCCTGGCTCAGCTTGTCGATCTGCCGCAGGGCCGGTTCGCTGACCATCGACTGGAGCGGCATCGGCAGCGGGTCCGGCGCGTCCTTGGCCTCCCAGGCATCGGTCCAGGGCGAGCGGAGCTGACGCGACGGCTTGCCGGTTCGCGAGCGCGATCGCACCGTATCGCGCGAGGTAGCGGCGAGCATCTTGTCTTTCACTACCGGATTGGTTTCCGCTTCGGCGGTCGTCAGCCAGACCGAGCCGCACCACGCGCCGGCCGCGCCCATCGCCATCGCGGCCGCCATCTGTTCGCCCGTCGTGATCCCGCCCGCGGCGAGGATCGGCGTATCGGCTCCGATCTCCCTGAGCGCGCGCGCGACCTCGGGGATCAGCACCATCGTCGATACATCGCCGCAATGGCCGCCCGCCTCGCCGCCGGCGACGACGAGAATGTCGACACCCGCCTCGACCTGGGCAACCGCATGTTCCCGCGCACCGACCAGCGCCGCAACCGGAACCCCGTGCTCTTTTCCCATGTCGAGCATGACCTGCGGCGGTACGCCCAACGCGTTGGCAATCAGCTTGATCGGATATTCGAACGCGGCTTCGAGACTGGTCGCGGCGCCCTCTTCGCGCAAGTTTCTGGCGAAGTTGGCAGACATTCCGCGTGTCTTTTCAAGGTCGCCGGTCGCGATATCATGATCCTGCAAAATTCCCGCCGCGAAATCCTTATGCCCTTCCGGAATGGCATCAATCAGCTTGCCGGTGTCGAGCCTTTCGCCCTTGCCGGCGAACTTGTTGGGCACGATCAGGTCGACACCATAGGGTTTCCCGTCGACATGCGCGTCGATCCAGTCCAGCTCCTCGCGCAACCGGTCCGGAGACAGGTTGACGGCGCCGAACACACCCATGCCGCCGGCTTTCGACACTGCGGCAACGACGTCGCGACAATGCGAAAAGGCGAGCAGCGGAAAATCGATATCGAGCATCGAACAGATCGGTGAATTCATCATGCAGGTATCTCCTATGGTCCGCACCATATCGGCGCATCGGTATCACGCAAGGCGAAGGGCCACCAGCCGAATGCCAGCCCTATCGAATTTCCGTCTGTTGAAAACCGGTCTGACTGCGCTAGGCTGTTTCGATGAAGAGTTCGGTCGATATCGCCATTGTCGGGGCGGGTCATGGCGGCGCCCAGGCGGCCATCATGCTGCGCCAGCAGAAGTTCGAGGGGTCGATCACACTGATCGGAGACGAGCCCGAACACCCGTACGAGCGCCCGCCGCTGTCCAAGGAATATTTCGCCGGCGAAAAACCGTTCGAGCGGATCATGATCCGGCCGGAAAAATTCTGGGCCGAGCGCGACATCACGATGATGCTCGGCCGGCAGGTGACGAGTGTCGACGCCGAGCGGCACGAACTGACATTCGCCGACGGAGACACCCTCGCCTATGGCCATCTGATCTGGGCGACGGGCGGAACTCCGCGCGTGTTGAACTGTCCCGGGCACGACCTGTCGGGCGTCCATGCCGTGCGGACCCGGGCCGATGTCGACGCGATGATGGCAAAGCTCGACACCGTCGAGCGCGTTGCGATTATCGGCGGTGGCTATATCGGTCTGGAGGCGGCGGCCGTTCTCACGAAGCTGGGCAAGCAAGTTGTGCTGCTCGAGGCGCTGGACCGGGTGTTGGCGCGGGTGGCGGGCGAAGAGCTGTCGCACTTCTACGAAAGCGAGCATCGCGCCCATGGTGTCGATTTGCGAACGGACGTCGCCGTGACCTGCATTGCCGGCAAAGATGGCCGGGCGAACGGCGTCGAACTGGCAAACGGCGAAACCATCGCCGCGGACATGGTGATCGTCGGCATCGGCGTAGAGCCGGCGATCGGACCGCTGCTGGAAGCGGGCGCCAAGGGCAACAATGGCGTCTCGGTCGATGCGAACTGCCGGACGAGCCTGCCCGATATCTTCGCGATCGGCGACTGCGCGGCGCATGCCAATCCGTTCGCCGATGGCGCGACGATCCGGCTCGAATCGGTGCAGAACGCCAACGATCAGGCGACGGTTGCCGCCAAGACGATCCTCGGCCATCCGGTCCCCTATGAAGCGATACCGTGGTTCTGGTCCAACCAGTACGACCTGAAGCTTCAGACGATCGGCCTCTCGACCGGTCACGACGCGACGATCGTCCGTGGCGATCCGGCAACCCGCAGTTTTTCGGTGGTCTATCTGAAGGACGGCCGGGTGATCGCGCTCGACTGCGTTAACGCGACCAAGGACTATGTGCAGGGGCGGAAACTCATCATCGGCAAAGCCAGACCGGATCCGGCAAGGCTCGCCGATGCGGCGGTTCCGCTCAAGGAACTCGCGGCCTAGCATTCCGCATATCGAACAGGGAGCAATGCATTGAGCACAGCAGAAACGGGGCCGTTGGCCGGATGCCGGATCGTCGAATTCGACGCGATCGGTCCGGTACCGCTCGCGGGAATGATCCTGGCTGATATGGGCGCCGACATCGTCCGGATCGGCCGCCCGGGAAGCGCCGCGATGGCGGACATGCCCGGCAATGTCGTGCTGCAACGCGGGCGACAGACCGTGGAGCTCAACCTCAAGGACGATGCGCAGCGCGACCGGGCCATGGATCTTATCGCTAAGGCCGATGCCGTGCTCGAGGGTCAGCGTCCGGGCGTGATGGAAAGGCTGGGGCTCGGCCCCGAGCATTGCCATGCCCGCAACGCCAGGCTGGTCTATGGGCGGATGACCGGTTGGGGCCAGGACGGCCCGCTCGCCCAGAGCGCCGGCCACGATATCGGCTATATCGCCATCACCGGGGCGCTGGGCTCGATCGGGCGGAAGGACGCGCCGCCGCCGCCGCCGCTCAACCTGGTCGGCGACTATGGCGGCGGCACGATGTTCCTGATCGCCGGCGTGCTGGCTGGCATCCTGTCAGCCCGGGAGACCGGCAAGGGCCAGGTCGTCGACGCGGCAATGACCGACGGGGCCGCGATCCTGATGAGCATGTTCTACGCCTTCCATGCGGGCGGCATGTGGAAAGCGGAGCGCGAGGCCAATCTGCTCGACGGCGGCACGCCCTGGTATCGCTGCTACGAAACGGCCGATGGCGGCCATATGGCCGTCGGCGCGATCGAGCCGCAATTCTACGCCGAGCTGCTCGCCAAACTCGAACTCGACCCGGAAGATTTCCCGCAGGGGGACAAGACGGGCTGGCCGAAGATGGCCGAGGCCTTCGCCGCGAAATTCGCAAGCCGGACGCGCGACGAATGGGCCGCCCATTTCGAGGGCAGCGACGCCTGTGTCGCGCCGGTTCTCTCGATTGCCGAGGCGCCCGCGCATCCGCATAACGCCGCGCGCCAGACCTTCGCCGAA
Organism: Parasphingopyxis algicola; assembly: GCF_013378075.1. Taxonomy (GTDB): domain Bacteria; phylum Pseudomonadota; class Alphaproteobacteria; order Sphingomonadales; family Sphingomonadaceae; genus Parasphingopyxis; species Parasphingopyxis algicola. Next base: position 2,156,045 of record NZ_CP051131.1, read on the forward strand.
CATCGCGGCATCATGCAGCCGATGCCCGCGCCCCGTTTTTCGGAAACGCCGGCACGCATCGGCAAGGCAAGCGGGACGGTTGCCGTCGAGGATGCGCTCGGCCGCTGGGCCTAGGCCGTACCTAGCTCTCGCGCTTGAAGGTCAGTCCGGCATTGGCTTCCAGCCGTTCGATCAACGGCGCCGCCATCACGGCACCGGGCGTCAATATCCCACCCGGCGCATCCGGAACGTCGCGGACGAGGCAGATCGCGCTTTCGGCGATCATCTTCGATGTCGAGCCATATCCCGGATCCTTGTCGCCGGTCACACCCGCGGTGACCTGTTGTCCGTCATCGCCTTCGGCGACGAACAGCACATCGTAAAAGCCCGCCTCGCGTTCCTCCTTGCTCGGCCCTTCGCCGGGCTTGGGGCCATCCTCGCTACCGAGTGAATTGTCGCCGGCCACCGCTTTCGCGGCCGCTTCCCCGCTGTCGCCGGGACCGGTCAGCACCATCTCGTCGTAAACGAAATCCTCGCCATAGGGGTGCCCGAGCAGGAAGTTCGTCCGGTGCACATTGCGCGTGTTGATTGCGGCCATGATGAACGGCGCGACCCAGCTGTCGAGATCGGCTTCATAATCGACCGTGTTGCCGGGCGGCTGATCGGCGCCCTGGAAGCCCGGCGTGAGCGAGAAGGGGTTGAGCAGAAGCTTGACGATCTCGGGATCCTTGGCCGCCGCCGCCATCGTCGCCTTGAGGCTCGCTGCCGTGCCGCCGGAAAATGTGCCCTGCATCGCCCGGACCCGTCCCTTGATCCGTTTGGACGGTTCGCCGAACTCCTCTTTCGCCGCCTGCTGGAGGAACCAGACGCCGAGATCGAAGGGAATCGAATCGAAACCGCAGGAAAAAACGATGCGCGCCCCGCTCTCCTTCGCCTGATCGCCATAGCGATCGATCATCTGCCGCATCCAGGCAGGCTCGCCGCACAGATCCACATAATCGGTCCCCGCGGCGGCGCAGGCCGCAACCAGCGGCTCGCCATAGAGTTGATAGGGGCCGACGGTCGTCGCGACACATTGGGTGTGCGCGACCATATCGGCGATGGATTGGGTATCGTCCGCATCCGCCACGACGAGCGGCGTATCGGCGGGCGCGCCAATCTCATCACGTACTGCGGCCAGCTTGTCCGCACTGCGCCCGGCCATCGCCCAGCGCAGGTCTCCTGCATAATTCTGCACCAGATATTCGGCCACCAGCCGCCCGGTATAACCAGTCGCGCCGTAAATGATGACTTCGAATTCGCGGGTATCTGTCATGGCAATTCTCCAAAAAACGCGGCTCTGGAAAGGGCCGCGAACGGATGGTCAGGTCGCAATCATGTTTGACGTCTAAACGCACGAAAAAGGGCGCCGCGTCAAACGCAGCGCCCGATTTCCTATGAGTCCCCGCGCCTAGAAGCGGATGCCGGCGGCAAGGCCGTAGCGGCGGGGTTCCAGAGTGAAGATGTTGGTGAACAAGCCCGACGACGGATCGGTCACATATTGGCCGGTGATTGCGTCATTATCGAAGATGTTCTGAACAAACGCCCGGACGAACCAGCGGTCGTCGACGCCGTTCAGCTGGATCTGCGCATTAGCGATATCATAGGACGGAATATTGTCGATCGGCTGGTTAAACGTCCGCGACCATTGATCGCCGGTGAAGGCATAATCGGCACGGAGGACGACATTCATCCCGTTATTGAACTCATGGGTATACTGACCGCCGATTGAAAATTTCCAGTTCGGCGCCTGTGGCAGTTCGTTGCCCGTAACGTCGACTGGGGAGCCTTCGGCAATAGTGAACGTGCCGAGCGCGTTGAACGCTCCGCTCGCAGCTGCATTCGCCAGCGCAGCACACGAAGAGAATGCACCCGTGGTAGTTGTACCAGGAATGGGCACTGTCGGCTGCAAACCGCCAAATATGCCGTCCGGAGCACCATTCGGATCGCTCCCGTCCGAAATATCGTTGATGGTATTCACGAGCGCATTCGCGCCAGCGGCATTGCCGATTTGATCGGGAATTACGGCGCAGTTCGAGGCGTTATCGAGATTTTTGATGATCACGACATCGTTACGGCCGCCCGACGGATCGCGTGTGTCGATGATCTGGAGGTCGCCGACGCTCGTGTTGAGATAGCTGGCCGTGAAGTTGAAGAGCCAAGCGGGATCCGGAGAAACGACCGCCTCAAGCTCGACGCCCCAGACTTCCGCACTGGTATTGGTGTTCACCGAGGTGCGCGCCAGAATGCGGCTCAACTGGAGATCCTGATAATCGTAGTAGAAGATCGCGCCGTTGAGTTGAACAGCTCCATTGGCGAGCGTGTTCTTGGACCCAATCTCGAACGCATTGAGAATTTCCGGCTGGAACGTGATCGGCACGCTCGGAAATTCGGTCCGGTTGATCGGCGGATTGATACCGCCCGACTTGTAGCCGCGCGACCAGGAGGCGTAGAGAAGATTGTCCGGCGACCATTGCCAGTCCAGCACGATACGGCCGGTTACCTCGTCGAAAGACGCGCTTTCTTCGGCATAGGGTTGTACGCCGGCGATGTTAGGATCGAAGTCGAATTCCCCGAAATTGCCGCCCGCGTTCATGAAGCCGAATACGTCGGTCGTACCGATCGGCACCAGCCCCACGAAAAGCGGCGAACGCGCCCTTACGAACTTTTCGTCGTTCGAATAGCGGATGCCGCCGGTCAGCCGCAGATCGTCGGTGATGTCGATATATATCTCGCCGAACAAACCGTAGCTTTCGAGCGTAAACAGCTCGGTTTCGCTGTTGAACATCGTCGGGCCAAGCGAGTTCACACCTGCCAAACCGCCCGCGCCCGCACTGGAGAGCGCGCCCAGCACGCCGCCCGCATAGTCGAGACCGAAAGCGTTTACGAAATAGTCGCCGCCGCGGTTGCGATGGTTGAAATAGATGCCGCCGATCAGGAAGTTGAACGCACCGTCCAAATCGGACGTCAAAATCGCCTCGATCGAATATTGGCGCGCATCGCTGGTCGACCGGTCAAACTCGATGCTGCGATTGGCGCAGCCAAAGGCGTTGCCGCCGAAGACGCCGGCATAAGTGAGGTCAGCCTCGGATGTACAGGCAACGCCGGCGGCGCCATTGGGCAGCAGTGCATTGAAAACCGGTGCGAAAAAGGGCGCTGTCGACGCCCCCGGAGCGGAAAGCGCGGCCAGGGTCGCGAACGCGTTCCGTGCCTGGGCACCGAATACCGGCGCAGCGGTCAAATTGTAATCGCTGCGCGTGTCAATCGACGTTTCCTGCCAGCCACCGGTAAGCTGTATGGCCACCGGGCCGAAGTCATGGTCGATCTGCCCCATGACGTACCATTCGTCTGCGAAATAGGTCGGCGTGAAATCGATATTCACGGTACGCACGTCCGCCGGAACCGTAACCCCGGCATACTGGTCCGGTCCGTACAGGCTCGTCAGGCCGAGCGGCGCAAACGCCGCACCGCCTGCGCCGGCCAATACCTCGGCCGATGCGAAGATCGATGCGAGCGTCGCATTGGCGTTGACCGGCTCGTTCTGGAGCTGGGTCGGCAGACAGCCGAGTACGCCGGTGGGATCGCGGTCGCAAAGCTGCTTCTGGATACGCGAGCGGTTGTCGTCTTCCTCGAAATAATAGCCGATGATATCGATCGTCGTATCCGGGCCCGGCTCGATCCGCAGCGATCCGCGAATGGCGTAGAGTTCGCGGTCATCGATATCCGAACCGTCGAACAGGTTGGTCGTATATCCGTCCCGCTGCACATAAGTGCCGGCAACACGAATGCCCGCCCAATCGGCGAGCGGTATGTTGACCATGCCCTCGGCCCGGAGCGCATTGAAATTGCCATATTCGAATTCCGCCCTGGCGGAAAAGCCGCTGAGGTCGGGGCGCGCGGTGATCGTGTTCAACACGCCGCTCGTCGCGTTGCGGCCGTACAGCGTGCCCTGCGGACCGCGCAGCACCTCGATCCGCTCCAGATCGAAATATTCGGTTTCGAAAAGGCGCGTGGCGAGCACCGGCATGCCGTTGATGTGAATGCCGAGCGCGCTATCGCAGGAGAAACCGACGCACAGATTGCCCACACCGCGAATGGCGAGACTGGATCCCGTGAAGTTACCCTTCGAGAAGGTGATGTTCGGGAGAGAGAGCTGGAGATCGCTGACATTTTCGATCTGTTGGCTTTCCAGCGCTGCGGAATCGAAGGCAGACACCGCGATCGGCACTTCCTGAAGCGTCTGCGCCTGGCGCTGGGCGGTCACGATGATCGGCGCGTTGGCTGATCCCAGACCCTGAAGCGCGCTATCGTCATCGGCCTGCGCCATCGCGGGCGTCACGATCCCCGCACCGAGCGCAGTCGCAATCAACAACTCAATCTTTTTCACGGCATTCTCTCCCCATTTATCCGCCGGTTTTCCGGCTTTATTTCGGCACGGCTTTCGCCAATCCCGGACGATCGGAAAGTGTGCCGTTGGGGAGATGCATATCGACGATGGCGGAATCGACCGCCAGCCGCATCATTATTTGCCCCGAGGGCATCTTCTCCGACATTTTATTTTTTTCGAAGGCTAAGCCGCGCCGGAATCTGCGTCAACTGCAATTGACGTTAAGGGAACGCATATCCAAAGCCATGTGCAAGCCTGCAACAGTCCGGCTTTCCGCCGAACTCTCGATTTCCCTTACGTCAAGCTGGCGTTAACCCATCTCGGCGGCGATCTTTTCGGCAATCATGATCACCGGAGCATTCGTGTTGCCGCCGATCAATGTCGGCATGACCGAAGCGTCGATCACGCGCAGACCGTCCATCCCGCGCATTTTCAGCGAACCATCGAGCGGCGAGTCGCTATCCGCACCCATCCGGACCGTACCGACCGGATGATAGATGGTTTCAGCGGCTTCCCGGATATGGCGATCGATATCGTCATCGGTCGTGATGTCCTCGCCCGGAACCAGTTCCGGCCCGCGCAGGGGATCGAGCGCGGCCTGGCGGCATATGGCGCGCATCATCTTCACCGACTGGCGCATCACCCGCTTGTCCTCGTCGCTGTCGAGATAATTGGGATCGATCCGCGGCGCCGCGAACGGATCGGCGGACTTGAGACCGATCTCGCCGCGGCTCTCGGGCCGCAACTGACAGGCATGGACGGTAAAGCCGTCCCTCTTCACTTCCTGGAACCCGTGTTCGATCATGATGGCGTTGACGAGGTGCAGCTGGATATCGGGCCGGTCCAGCCCTTCGCGGGACTTCAGGAACGCGCCCGTCTGCAGGAAATTGTCGGTGCCTGCGCCCTTGCGCCGGGCGAGAAAATCGAGCGCCACGACCAGTTTTTTGAGGCCCGCCTGCTTGGAATGGGCGGACAGCTTCTGCGTCATCTCGTGCACCACAACGACATCGAGATGATCCTGCAGATTCTTGCCGACCTGCGGCGATGCATGGGTCACCTCGATACCCTGCGCCTTCAGATCTTCCGGATCGCCGATCCCGGAAAGCATCAACAGCTGGGGAGACTGGACCGTTCCGGCGCAGACGATGATCTCGCGCCGCGCCTTGATAATCCGTTTCTCCCTGCCCTTTCCGGAAACGGCCTCGACGCCCGTCGCCCGCTTGTCTTCGACCAGTATCTTTGTGACGAGGCCGGTCGACAGAATGGCGAGATTGTCGCGCTTGCCGGCGATCGGATGGAGATAGGCGCGGGCCGCGCTGAACCGCTCGCCATCGGCTATCGTCCGCTGATAGGGGCCCAGCCCCTCCTGCTGGTCGCCGTTGAAATCGTCGGTCGTCGGATAGCCGGCCGCAACACCCGCTTCGACGAACTGGCTGTATACGGCATCTTCCATCCGGCTGTTGGTGACGCCCAGCGGCCCTTCGCGCCCATGATATTCGTCATCGCCCTCGTCATAGCGTTCGGACTTTTTGAAATAGGGCAGCACATCGTCATAGCCCCAGCCTGCAAGGCCCGTCTGCCGCCACTGGTCATAATCGCGGGCATGGCCGCGAATATAGATCATGCCGTTGATGCTCGACGATCCACCCCAGCCCTTGCCGCGCGGCCAGTAGAGCTTGCGGTTGTTCAGATGCTTTTGCGGTTCGGTCCAGAAGAACCAATTCTGCGGATTGGGCTTTTTGAGCAGCGCGCCGACGCCGGCGGGCATTTTTACGAGCAGGCTCGTGTCCTCCTTGCCCGCCTCGATTAGGCAAACGGAAACGGATGGGTCGGCGGAGAGCCGGTTGGCCATGACGCATCCCGCGCTCCCGGCTCCGACGATGACATAATCGAATTCGGTGGTTTCGGCGGCCATGTCAGATGCTCCGGCCGATCACTTCCTTCATGATCTCGGAAGTGCCGCCATAGATGCGTTGTACACGCGCGTCGCGCCACATGCGCGCGATCGGATATTCGTTCATATAGCCGGCGCCGCCATGCAACTGCAGCGCGGCATCGCAGGCGCGCCACTGCAGCTCGGTGTGCCAGAGTTTGGCGGCGGATCCCTCATCGGCCGTCAGCTCGCCGCGCAGATGTTTGGACAGCGCCCAGTCGATATGCGCCCAGCCGACTTGGAGCTGGGCGGAAAGATCGGCAAGCGTGAAACGGGTGTTCTGGAAATCGAAGACGCGCTGGCCGAACGCCTTGCGATCCTTGGTGAAGTTGACCGCTTCGTCGAAGGCGCGCTGGGCACCGGCCTGCGCGCCGATGGCGATGCTGAGCCGCTCCTGCGGCAGCTGGCTCATCAGATAGATGAAGCCCCGCCCCTCTTCGCCGAGACAGTTGGTGATCGGCACCCGGACGTCATTGAAGAAAAGCTCGGACGTGTCCGCCGAATGTTGTCCGATCTTGTCGAGATTGCGGCCGCGCGCAAAGCCTTCGCGATCGGCTTCGACGAGGATCAGCGAGACCCCTTTTGCGCCCTCGGTCGGATCGGTCTTGGCGACGACGATCACGACATCGGCATTCTGGCCGTTCGTGATATAGGTTTTCGACCCGTTGATGACGTAATGATTGCCATCCTTCTTGGCCGTCGTCTTCACGCTTTGCAGGTCCGAACCCGTACCCGGCTCGGTCATCGCGATCGCGGTAACCGCCTCGCCGGAGACCAGCTTGGGAATCCATTGCTGCTTTTGCTCCTCGGAACCATAGGCGAGGAAGTAATCCGCCGTGATGTCCGACTGAAGCGTGATACCGGCCGAGGATCCGGCATAGGCCAGCTCTTCGTCGATCACGGCATTATAGCCGAAATCCAGTCCCAGCCCGCCATATTCCTCCGGCATGGTCGGGCAGAGCAGGCCGGCTTCGCCGCAAGCCGACCAGAAATCGCGATCGACGATCTCTTCCTTTTCCCAGCGGTCGAGATTGGGATGCAGCTCCTTGTCGAAAAACTTACGGACCTGATCGCGGAAAAGCTCATGGCTTTCGTCATAGGCGGTGCGGTTGGCGGTCTGGAGCATTGAAATATCCTTTCGTCCCGGCGGCCTTCCGCGCGAGAATCCATCGCTAATGAAATTACCAGTCGCTATCCGTGATATGCAGGTTGACGCGAACGTCAACCTTAATGCACAAGGGACAGCGAATGCGGGATACCGCGACTCATGGAAATCAAGGAGAATGACGATGGCAGCCGCCTATATAGTTGATGCAGTGCGAACCGCCGGCGGACGCCGCGGCGGCAAGCTGGCCGGGGTTCATCCGGTCGACCTCGGCGCGGCCGTGTTCGACGCCATCGCCGATCGCAACGATTTCGATCCGGCAGCCATCGAGGACGTCATCACCGGCTGCGTCATGCAGGGCGGCGAACAGACGATGGATGTCGGCCGCAACGCCGTACTGGCTTCCAAGTTGCCCGATTCGATTCCGGCCGTATCGATCGACCGGCAGTGCGGTTCCTCGCAGCAGGCGATGCAGTTTGCATCGCAAGCCGTGATGAGCGGCACCCAGGATATCGTTCTCGCCAGCGGCATTGAGAGCATGACGCGCGTTCCGATGGGATCGACCGCGACGCTCTACATGAAAGAGGGGATGGGCAATTATAAGAGCCCACGGCTCGAAGAGGCCTATCCCAAGGTCATGTTCAGCCAGTTCATGGGCGCGGAGATGGTCGCAAAGAAGCATGATCTCTCGAAGGAACAGCTCGACCAATATTCCCTCGAGTCCCACCAGAAGGCATCGCAGGCCGAAGCGGACCGGGCGTTCGAAAACGAGATTGTGCCGCTGACCGTCGAAACGCCGGAGGGCGAGGAAGTCCACAAGACGGACGAGGGCATTCGCCACGATGCCACGCTCGAAGGTATCGCCTCGGTCAAGCTGATCCAGGAAGGCGGCGTCATCACGGCTGCCAATGCCAGCCAGATCTGCGACGGCGCCTCGGCGGTCCTTATCGTCAGCGAACAGGCGCTCAAGGATCACGGCCTGACGCCGCGTGCGCGGATCCACAATGTCACGGTCACCGCCGGCGATCCGATCATCATGCTCGAAGAACCGCTCTTCGCGACCGACAAGGCGCTCGAACGCGCCGGTCTCAAGATCGGCGATATCGATCTTTACGAGGTCAACGAAGCCTTCGCTCCGGTTCCCCTCGCCTGGCTCAAGCATACGGGCGCCGATCGCGACAGGATCAACGTCCATGGTGGCGCGATCGCGCTCGGCCATCCGCTCGGCGCTTCGGGCACCAAGCTGATGGCGACGCTGCTGAACGCCCTCGAACGGCGCGACGGCAAATATGGCCTGCAAACGATGTGCGAAGGCGGCGGCCAGGCCAATGTCACGATCATCGAGCGGATGAACTAGACGCTTCGATTTCCCATAACGCCCGCCCGGGACTATCCTAGGCGGGCGTTTTCATTTTCAAGTCGCGCCCCGGAAGCGCTCCCAGAACAAGAGGATTATCATGGAACTCAATGACTCCATTTCGGCCGTCGTCACCGGCGGCGCATCGGGCCTCGGCGCAGCGACCGCGCGCCTGCTCGCATCCAAGGGTGTGAAGGTCGCGCTGTTCGATCTGCAGGAAGAAAAGGGCAATGCCGTCGCCGAGGAAATCGGCGGCACCTTCTGCCAGGTCAACGTCACCGAAGACGACAGCGTCGATGCCGGCTTCGCCAAGGCGCGCGAAGCCCATGGCCAGGAACGTATCCTCGTCAACTGCGCCGGCACCGGCGCGGCGATGAAGACCGCCAGCCGTTCCAAGGAAGACGGGTCGATCAAGCATTACCCGGCCGACGCCTTCAACTGGCTCATCCAGATCAACCTGGTCGGCACCTTCCGCTGCATCGCCAAATCGGCCGCCGGCATGATGACGCTCGACCCGCTGACCGAGGGCGGCGATCGCGGCGCCATCGTCAACACGGCGTCAGTCGCTGCCGAAGACGGTCAGATGGGCCAGGTCGCCTATTCGGCCTCCAAAGCCGGCGTGGTCGGCATGACCCTGCCAATCGCGCGCGACCTGATGAGCGAGAATATCCGGATCAACACGATCCTGCCCGGCATTTTCGATACGCCGCTGCTGATGGGTGCGCCGCAGAAAGTCCGCGATGCGCTGGCCGCGTCGGTGCCCTTCCCGAAACGGCTCGGCAATCCGGACGAATACGCGCATCTCGCGCTCACGATGATCGAGAATGACTATTTCAACGGCGAGGATGTCCGCCTCGACGGCGCGATCCGGATGGCGCCGAGATAAGCGCCTCGACCCTGTCGGATATGGAAAAGGCGGGCATCGACCCGCCTTTTCTTTTGTTCTCAGCCGGCCGTGTAGCGCAGCGGCAGCGTCTTCAGCCCGCCGACAAAAGTGGACCTGGCGCGCTTCGGCTCGCCGGCCAGTTCGATGCTGTCGATCCGGTCGAGCAGTTCATCGAACAATATGCGCATTTCAAGCCGCGCGAGATGCAGCCCCAGGCATTGATGGGCGCCCGCGCCGAAGGCGAGATGACGGTTGGGCGAACGCGCCGCGTCGAACGTCCGCGGATCGTCGAACTGAGCCGGATCGTGATTGGCGGCGACATAGTTGATCATCAGCCAATCGTCCTTGGCAATCGTCTGGCCGCCGATTTCGACATCTTCGGCCGCCGTGCGCATGAAATGCTGGACGGGCGAAGTCCAGCGGATCGCCTCCTCGACGATGCCGGGCAGCAGCGTCCGGTCCGCCTTGACCCGGGCGAACTGGTCCGGGTCCTGCGCCAGGGCTAGCATGGCGCCGGCGGTCGAGGCCGAGGTCGTGTCATGTCCGGCCGAAGCGACGATGATGTAATAGCCGGCCATGTCGCGATCGTTGAGGGGGGCGCCGTCTACCGTCGCATTCGCGATGACGCTCGCCACATCGTCGGTCGGATTCGCCCGGCGCTCGGCCGCGAGCTTGGCGAAATAGTCCTCGAACTGACTGACCGCGCCGGCGACGATCTGGGTGATCTGTTCGGGCGTCATATCGGCCATGCCGCTGCCCGAGAGATCCTCGTCCTGTCCGCCGAACATCTGCTGCGTCAGGAACAGCATCTTCGGCTCGTCTTCCTTGGGCACGCCGAGAATCTGCATCACGACGTGGAGCGGATAGGGCGCGGAGACGAGCGTGACGAAATCGCCCTCGGGCCCGTTTTCGATCATCCTGTCGACGGTGCGCCTGGCGAGCCCGCGAATCTCGTCCTCGAGCTTGCGCAGATTTTTCGGCATGAACCAGTCCTGGGTCAGCCGCCGATATTTGGGATGGATCGGCGCGTCGAAGACGACGAGCGAATCGACCAGCATCTTGCTGCCCGTCGCTTTCAGCGAGAATTCGATCGCCTCCTTGGTGCTGAGGACGACCGGGCGCGGATTGTTGAGGAAGGTCTTGTTGTCCTTGCTGATCCGCATGACATCGTCGTAGCGCGTGATCAGCCAGAAGGGATCGAAACTGTCGTCGGCCGCAACGATGCGCGCGACCGGCATATTCTCCCGCAGCCAGTCAAAGGTATCGAGAAGGCCGTCCCATTCGGCATAGGATTCCGGCGCGATCACCTTCAGCGCGATATCCTCCGGCAGCTTGGGAAGCTCTTTACCCGTCATGGTCGCCATCTTTCGCCTCCTATCAGCCGGCCGCCTTTGCCTCTTTCCAATATTCGTCGCGCAACAGCCGTTTATAGAGTTTGCCCGTCGGATGGCGGGGCAGCTCTTCGAGAAAATCGACCTGGCGGGGCACTTTCACGCCGGAGAGATGGTGGCGCATCCAGGCGATCAGCTCCTCGCCGAACTCCGGCGTCGCATCGGCCATGTCGAGCGGCTGGACGATCGCCACCACGCGTTCGCCCATATCCTCGTCCGGGGCGCCGATAACGGCGGCGTCGGCGATCCTATCATGCGTCACGAGCAGATTCTCGATCTCCTGCGGATAGATGTTCACGCCGCCCGAGATGATCATAAAGCTCTTGCGGTCGGTCAGATAGAGAAAGCCGTCCTCGTCGACCCAGCCGACATCGCCGAGCGTCGTCCAGCCATGCTTGTTGGTCGCATCGGCGGTCTTGTCCGGATCGTTATGATATTTGAACGGCGAACCGCCCTCGAAATAGACGGTGCCTTCAGTGCGCGGCGGCACCTCGTCGCCATTCTCGTCGCAGATCCGGATCGTACCGAGCAACGCCGTGCCGACCGAACCTTTGTGGGTAAGCCAGTTTTCCGAGTCGATGAAGGTGAAGCCGTTGCCCTCGCTGCCCGCATAATATTCCTTGAGCACCGGACCCCACCACTCGATCATCCGTTCCTTGATCGGGACCGGGCACGGCGCCGCGGCATGCACGGCGCATTCGAGCGACGACACGTCATAGCGCTCGCGCACTTCGTCCGGCAGCTTGAGCATCCGCACGAAATGCGTCGGCACCCATTGGCTGACATTGACCTTGTATTTCTCGATCAGCGCGAGCGCGTTCTCCGGATCGAATTTCTCCATGACGATCACGGTGCCGCCCAGCTTGTGCACGGTCAGGCACCAGCGGAGCGGTGCCGCATGATAAAGCGGCGCCGGCGAAAGATAGACGCTGTCCGGGCTGAAGCCGAACGCGCCGCTGGCCAGCATCACCAGCGCATTGCCCTGGCCGATGTCGGGATTTTCGGGCAGCGGCAGCCGGATGCCCTTGGGGCGCCCGGTCGTCCCCGAGCTATAGAGCATATCGACGCCGGCGCGCTGATCGTCGATCGGCGTGTCGGGCAGCTCGGCCACGGCCTCGTCCAGACTCGCGTAACTGGCGCGCGGTTGGTCGACGGTGAAGCGTTCGAGCGGTGGCCCGAAATCGGCGAGTTCGTTCAGATGATCGCCAAGATAATCCGACGCGATCAGCATCTTGGCGCCGCTATCCTCGAGAATGTAAGCGATCTCCGGTGCCGTCAATCGGCAGGAGATCGGCACGAAAATCTGGCCCGCGCGAAACGCCGCCCAGGCGATATCGAAAAAGCGCGCCCGGTTGTCCATGCAGATCGCGACTGGATCGCCATGGCCGAGACCAAGCTTGCGAAACAGATGCGCGATCTGGTTCGAGCGCTTGTCGAGCTCCGCATAGCTGACCGTTTCGCCGGTCGCCCCCATGATGACGGCCGGTTTGTCGGGATCCGATTGCGCGTGGATATAGGGATGCATAGGGGCCTCTCCGATTCTTCTTCTTTGCGCATCGGTTTACGCGAACGGAAACCGGAAATCGAGAGGCGGTTGCTTCTCCCAACGCGCTTTAGAAAAAGGCGAAACGCAGGCCCGCCCAGAAAGTCTGCGGCGAGGCCCGTTCGATCAGCCCGGCGCCCGACACGCCGGCCTCGACGCGGGCATCGAAGATATTCTCGGCCCTGAGTTCCGCCTTGAGCGGCCCATAGAGCGGAATCAGCGCGCGCGCGCCGACCGTGAACGCGTCGTCGAGCGGCCGCTGGTTCAGATCATCCTCGAACCGGCCGCCGATATAGCGCAGGGTGATTGCCGCTTCGCCGCCCATCTCGCGAGTATAGGCAAGCGTCGCCGAACCGTTGTGCCGCGCCACCTGGACCGGCCGAAGGCCGTTCAGCGCCACCGCGGCGCCCGAGGCCTCCACTTCGGCGTCGGTGAACGCGTAGGACAGCGCGATACTCCATTCGGCGAAGCGCGCCCGTGCATCGAGCTCGATGCCGACCGCTTCTATCGCGTCGAGATTCTGTCTCTGGCGCGCGAGGCCGCCCGCCGGGACGAAACCGCTGCCGGGAAAGAAGCCCGGGCCCTGGCCGACCGTGACATTGGCGATCGCGTCTTCGAGCCGATTGTAGAAAAGCGTGCCGCTGAGATCGAGTATCGACGCCGGCGCATAATCGAGACCGATCTCCACGCCATCGAGACTTTCCGGCTGCAGCCCCGCATTCGCCCCGGTCACGTCGCTCCCGACGCGAAACGGCCGGAACAGCTCGTTGAGCGTCGGCAGCCGCCAGCCGGTATAGCCCGCGGCGCGGATCGTAACCGGATTGTCCGGCTGCCAGGCGATCCCGGCCCGTCCGGTGAAACGCCAGTCGCCGCGATCGGCGAACAATGTCTGGTCGTTGAGCGGCCCGCCCAGATCGCCTTGGCGGAAAAAGCCGTTCTCGATCCACCAGCGGTCGACCCGGCCGCTGCCGGTGAGTGTCAGCCCGGGCGCCGCGCGCGCCGTGAGTTCGGCGAAACCGCCCACCGTCCGTGTTACGCCTCCGGCCTCGCGCTCGCGGGTCGGAACGCCGGCCACGAAGAAGAAACGCTCGCGGGTGCGGCCCTCGGTTTCGCGGTAATCGCCGCCCAGGCGCAGTTCGACCGCGCCGCCGGGAAGCGCGGGACGGATCTCGAACCGTCCGCCGAAACCGGTCGAGGGCACGCTGAACTGATCGAGTACCTGATCGGCGCTCGTCCGGGGCGCGTCGACGCGCGCGAAACTGCTGCGGAACGAGCGGTCCTGATAGTAGAACAGGGCCTCCCACTGCCAGTCGCCCCGGCCAACCAACCGGACGCTGCCATCGATCCCGCGCGTCCGGTTGCCGCTGAAGGGAAAGCCGCGGTTGCGCTCATCCTGGAAAAAGCGCCCGCCGACCTGGATTTCCGTGGTGCCGATCGGTGCGGAAAAGCGCACGCCGCCACCATATTGCTCGTAATCGGCCGGCTCGTCGATCGGGCCCCGCTGCGACGCGACGATCGGTATGAACCCGTCTCCTTCGGCATAGTGCACGGAGACATCGAGCAGCGAATTCTCGGCCGGCGGGAGCATCACGCCGAAGCCCATCTCCATCGCGTCCCGGCTGCCATAGGCAAGGCTGGCGCGGGCGGGCTGGAAATTCTCGGTCGCCAGGCTTTCGAGCTCGATCGTGCCGGCAAGCGCGCCGGGACCGAACACGCCACTGCCGCCGCCGCGCGTGACGCGGACGCGCCCCAGGCTCTGCACGTCATAGGCCGGCCAGCTTATCCAGCCGCCGAAAGGATCGCTTTGCGGGACGCCATCGAGGATCAGGAGCGCGCGGCTCGACGCATTGCCGCCGAGTCCGCGCAGCGTCGCACCCTGGCTCGTCGGATTCGCGGACCGCGAGTCCGAGGTGCGGAAAAGCTGGAACCCGGCGACCTGCGCCAAGATGTTTTCCAGCCGGCCGCTCGGATCGCGCGCCAGATCCTCGACATCGACCGGCACGACATTGAAGGCGACATCGCCGACCGGGTCCTCCAGCCCCCGCGCCGTGACGATGATCGGATCGCTCTGCGCGAGCGCAGGGGAGGCGGTTGCGGCGAGGAGAAGGGTTGTCAGTTGACGCATGAATTTTACTCAAACACGGAAAGCGGATGCGGCGCTAGTCAATTTGATCCGGATGGGCTGCCTGGAAAGCGCCCAGCGCATTGGCCTTGGCATCATAATCGACCAATGTCGGATAATCGTCCAGAGCGATGTCGAAACGCCGGGCATTATACATTTGCGGTACGAGGCAGAGATCGGCGAGACCTGGCAGGTCGCCGGACAGATAAGCGCCGCCATGGCGCAGCGCGAGCTGCTCGAGCGCTTCGAACCCCTCATGCACCCAATGCGCATACCAGCGCGCGCGGGTTTCCTTGTCGTGCCCCATTACATTGGTGACATAGTTGAGGACCCGCAGATTGTTGAGCGGATGGATGTCGCTCGCCACGACCTGCGCCATCGAGCGGACATGCGCAGCGGTGACCGGATCGGCCGGGGCCAGCGGCGGATCGGGATAGACGCCGTTGAGATAGTTGACGATGCTCAGGGACTGGGTGAGCTGCGCCCCGTCAATCTCCAGCATCGGCACGAAACCCTGCGGGTTCCGGGCGCGGTAGTCGTCGCTCTTCTGGCTGTTGTCGAGCAGGTTGACCGCGACGCGCTCATAGTCGAGCCCCTTTAGGTTGAGCGCTATGCGGACGCGATAGCTCGCCGAGGACCGGTAATAGTCGTAGAGGCGGATCACGAGACGCGCCTCACCGCCTTGCTCCTGGCGAGTTCCTCGCGGATCTCGTCGCCATGCTGGTCCAGAAGCGGCGCCGGTCCGAGCTCGGGATCGGGCCGCACGCCGAACCGCACGGGTGGCTGCATCTCGATATAGCCGCCCTCGCTCGGATGCTCGCGGCGTTTGAAGAATCCCGTGGCCTTGAGGTGCGGGTCCTCGAAAATGTCCGCGACATCGCGGCACGGCATGCAGGGGATCCGGACCTCGTTGAGCAACTCAGTCCATTCCACGCTGGTTTTGGCAGGCGTGAGTTCGGCGATACGCGTGAACATGCCCGGCTGGTTGCGGAATCGGCCGAGCGGCGTGTCATACGGTTCGTTATCGACGAAATCGGGCTCGCCGAGCACGGTGAAGAGCTTGCCCCAATCGGCATCGGTATAGGGAACGATGGCGACATGGCCGTCGGCGGTCGGAAAGGGCTGGCGCGTCGGTTCGGCCTGGCGCTTGTACACGATGCTCTCGACCGGCGGATCGAAAGTCGCGCCGTACAGATGCTCTTCGAGCGAGAAATGGGTAAAGCTTTCGAACATCGGCACTTCGACGAACTGGCCCTTGCCGGTGCGAATCTGGTGGATGATGGCGGCGAGCACGGCATAGGCGGCATGGAGCCCCGATACCTTGTCCGCGATCGCAGCCGGCACGAAGCGCGGCGCGGGATTATCGTCGGCGCGCGGCAGCATCGACGTCATGCCGCTCGCCGCCTGAATCACATCGTCATAGGCCTGGAGCGGCGAATAGGGCCCGTCGGATCCGAAACCCGTGCAATGGACATAGACGATATCGGGGGCGATCTCCCGGACCGTTTCATAGTCGAACCCGAGCCTCGCAACCGCTTTCGCGCGAACATTGTGGATGAAGACGTCGGCCGTGGCGAGCAGATCGCGCATGACCGCCCTGTCATCCTCGTCCTTCAGGTCCAGCGCGATCGACCGCTTGCCGCGGTTCAGAGTCATGTGGCAGGCACCCATCCCGCGATTGTTGGCCGGCTTTCCCGCCGAGCGGAACTGATCGCCGGTCGGCGGCTCGACCTTGATGACATCGGCGCCGCAATCCGCGAGCGTCTGGGTCGCATAGGGCCCGAAAATCACGCTCGTCATGTCGACGATACGGATACCCTCGAGCAGCTTGGTATCGGTCATGGGCAACTCCTCTCGGGCCTGCATATCCGAGCGGCGAACAATCCGCCATGCCCAAAAAAGGGCGGATCGGAGCCGGACGCGCAAGCCTTTCCGACTGGCAGGAAGAAATAGCCGCGCGTTTCTTTTTCCGACGTTCATTCGTAAAAATGAAGTTAATACTAACAAAGAGTTAAATATTATTAATAAAAGATAAATAAAATTGTGAGTTTGCAAATAAAATCGAGATTCATTGGAACTTTTTTGCTATACGGTTGTTTAGAGCGCAGGAGAATTCATCAGGGGATGCACAATGCTGGGCGAGACGGGTCACACCGAGTTTACGACGATCTCTCTTTCGAAGACGCCCCCGCAATCGACGGACCGTCGCGCGGGACAGCGCTATATGAGCGTGTTGCAGGCCGGCAAGATCATGACGGACACGCTGCAGGAACTGTGCCTTATCCGGAATATCTCCTCCCGCGGTGTCATGGCGGAAATTTTCGCCCCGCTCGAAACGGGAACGCCGGTCCAGATCGAATTCAAGGCTGGCGCGATCGTCCGCGGCACCGTGCGCTGGGTCGAGGAAGGGCGCGCGGGTATCGAGTTTGACGAAAACATCGACGTGCACGAAGTACTCGCACCGCATACCGGTCGCATGGCGCCGCGCGCGCCGCGCCTGAACATCGACAGCATGGCGCGCGTCATGATCGGCGATGTCCGCGAAAAATTGCAGGTGTTCGACATTTCCCAGGGTGGCGTGAAAGTGGAATCCGGCATGTTTCTCGAACCCGGCCTCGATGTCGTTGTCGAAATCGAAGGTCTGCCGGTCCGGGCAAGCGTTGTCCGCTGGGTTGGCGGACAATATGCCGGCATATCGTTCAATCGCGTGATGCCGCTGGACCAGGTCGCCTATTGGGCCGCCCAGCAGGGTATCCAGAGCGTGCAAATGGAGCCGGGGCCGGCCGACCTCCCGTCCGGCCATTGATCCCCAACCGGCCGATCGGCCGGCTAGCCGACGATCTCGTCCCTGTCATGCAGCAACCGCCGTTCGGCATCGCCGGGCTGCCATGGCTGTAGCCGCAGCATCGCCGTTTTGAACAGCGCCGACTCCAGATGGCGGTCCAGCCAGGCCCGAAGGTTCGGCCAGGGCTGCGCATCGAACCAGGCACGGTCCGTACCGGCGAACTGCCGGACGAAGGGAAAGAGCGCGATATCGGCGAAAGACCGCTGATCGCGCTGGAGATTCGACCGCTTCTCGAGACGTTGATCGAGATCGGCCAATATCGCGGCGCCGGCGTCCCGGTGCTCGACCGGATCGGTGTCATGCCGGGTCGCATATTTGTACCGGTCGAGATGATGCTTGAACGGCCCGTCATTGGCCGCAACCAACTCCTCCGCCGCATCGCCATCAGTCTCCAGCCAATCTTCGGGATCGCGGATCTCCAAGACCCAGCGCATGATATCGAGGCTTTCGTCGATGACCCCGCCATCGGGCAAGACCAGTACCGGCACCGTCGCCTTGGACGAGGCGGCGATCATCTCGTCCGGTTTGTTCCGCAACAGAACCTCGCGAAGGATACAGTCCTGTCCGGCAACCAGCAGCGCCATGCGCGCGCGCATCGCATAGGGGCAGCGGCGAAAGCTGTAGAGGACCGGCAGGTCAGTCACGGCTGGACAATTCCGCGCCGACATGCGCTTCGCCCCGGGCCGCGGCGATTTCGCTCTGGCGCTGGCGTTCGGCATAACCGCGTCGCTGCTCCTCGGTCCTGGTGTCATAACAGGCCGGACAGCTTACCCCTTCGACATAGAACGGCGAGCCTTGTTTGGCGGGGCTGACAGGCATCCGGCAGGCCCGACATAGCACATGGCTGCCGCGCTCGAGCCCGTGAGTTATGGTGACGCGCTCGTCGAACACGAAACACTCTCCGATCCAGCGGCTGTCCGCCGGATCGACGGTTTCGAGATATTTGAGGATCCCGCCTTTCAGGTGGAAAACTTCTTCAAGCCCTTCGGCCTTGAGCAGCGCCGTCGCCTTTTCGCAGCGGATCCCGCCCGTGCAGAACATTGCGATGCGCGGATTTTCCCTGCCGTCCAGCAGCGCCTCCCGGTTTTCGCGGAACCAGGCGGGGAAATCGCGAAAGCTCGGCGTTTTCGGATCGATCGCATTCTCGAACGTTCCGGCCGCCACTTCATAATCGTTGCGCGTGTCGATCAGGATCGTGTCGGGATCGGAAATCAGCACATTCCAGTCCTCGGGCGCTACATAATCGCCGACATCGCGTACGGGATCGATATCCGGCTCGCCCATCGTCACGATCTCGCGCTTGATCCGCACTTTCATCCGATAGAAGGGCATCTCCGCGGCCCGCGCGAACTTGACCCCTAGATCCGCACAGCCGGGCAGCGCGCGGATATGCGCGAGGACCGCAACGATGGCCTCGTCCGTACCGGCGATGGTGCCGTTGATGCCCTCGGGAGCGAGGAGGATCGTCCCCTTTGTACCGGCATCGCGGCACTGTTCGAGGAGCGTGCCCCGCACCTTTTCGAGATCGTCGAGCTGCGTGAAACGATAGAGTGCGGCAACGCAGATGTCCGGTCTTGTTGTGGTCATGGTCCGTATCGCCGCTGCCGAGGTGCCTTGAGCATCGTTCTACTCCTGCACCGGACACAAAAAAACCGTCCGGGAAAGGACGGCTGCTGGCTGGTTGGTTGCGGGGGTTGGATTTGAACCAACGACCTTCAGGTTATGAGCCTGACGAGCTACCGGGCTGCTCCACCCCGCGCCAACAGAGGCCGGTGCGGCCAAAAAGCCTTGAAATCGTAAATGGGTTTCCCTGACCTTTTTTCCACGCCGGCTTCAAAGCCTGGCGGCGACCTACTCTTCCGCGTCTTAAGACGAAGTACCATCGGCGCAATCAGGTTTCACGGCCGAGTTCGGGATGGGATCGGGTGGGTCACTGACGCCATAGCCACCAAGCTATGGAGCCGGCGTAGAAAAGGGGAAGAAATCGATACCCGTCATGGGCTGCGACTAAGATCATCCACTCGATCGCGGACAATGCACGGCACTGTCGTTGATGGCGGGACTCTCGAAGTGTAATAAGAGCTATTAGTACCGGTAAGCTACACGCATTACTGCGCTTCCACACCCGGCCTATTAACGTAGTGGTCTTCTACGGCTCGAAGATATCTTATCTTGAGGGAGGCTTCCCGCTTAGATGCTTTCAGCGGTTATCCCGTCCATGCATAGCTACCCTGCTGCACCGCTGGCGCGATGACAGGTCCACCAGAGGCATGTTCACCCCGGTCCTCTCGTACTAGGGGCAACTCCTCTCAAATATCGACGCCCACGGCAGATAGGGACCAAACTGTCTCGCGACGTTCTGAACCCAGCTCACGTACCACTTTAATTGGCGAACAGCCAAACCCTTGGGACCTGCTCCAGCCCCAGGATGTGATGAGCCGACATCGAGGTGCCAAACAACCCCGTCGATATGAGCTCTTGGGGGTTATCAGCCTGTTATCCCCGGCGTACCTTTTATCCGTTGAGCGATGGCCCTTCCACGAGGGACCACCGGATCACTATGACCGACTTTCGTCTCTGCTCGACCTGTCGGTCTCGCAGTCAGGCAGGCTTATGCCATTGCACTCTCGCAGACGGTTTCCAACCGTCCTGAGCCTACCATCGCGCGCCTCCGTTACTCTTTAGGAGGCGACCGCCCCAGTCAAACTACCCGCCACAGAGGGTTCCTGAACCGGTTTCACGGTTCTAGGTTAGACATCAAAAAACAATAGGGTGGTATTTCACAGGTTGGCTCCACCAGGACTGGCGCCCTAGTTTCAAAGCCTCCCACCTATTCTACACAATTCTTTTCTAATGCCACTCTGAAGCTGCAGTAAAGGTGCACGGGGTCTTTCCGTCTAACCGCGGGTACTCCGCATCTTCACGGAGAATTCAATTTCGCTGAGTTGGTGTTGGAGACAGTGGGGAAGTCGTTACGCCATTCGTGCAGGTCGGAACTTACCCGACAAGGAATTTCGCTACCTTAGGACCGTTATAGTTACGGCCGCCGTTCACCGGGGCTTCAATTCGGAGCTTGCACTCCTCCTTTTAACCTTCCGGCACCGGGCAGGCGTCAGACCCTATACGTCGTCTTGAAGCCGACTTAGCAGAGCCCTGTGTTTTTGATAAACAGTCGCTACCCCCCAGCTTGTGCCCCCTACAAAAAGTTGCCTTCATGCAGGGCCTCCTTCTCCCGAAGTTACGGAGGTAATTTGCCGAGTTCCTTCAACACCATTCTCTCAAGCGCCTTGGTATACTCTACCTGCCCACCTGTGTCGGTTTCGGGTACGGTCTATATGGTGGGGCTATTTCCTGGAACCGCTTCGCGGCCTGTTCAATCCAATAAGAACAGACAACTTACACGATCCGTCACATCCCACCAGGCCCACGAATATTAACGTGGTTCCCATCGACTACCCCCTTCGGGCTCGTCTTAGGGGCCGGCTTACCCTGCTCAGATTAGCTTTAAGCAGGAACCCTTGGGCTTTCGGCGAGAGGGCATCTCACCCTCTTTATCGCTACTCATGTCAGCATTCGCACTTCCGATACGTCCACGACCCGTTACCAGATCGCTTCAACCGCCTACGGAACGCTCCGCTACCGCGTGGATAAATCCACACCCTAAGCTTCGGTACATATCTTTAGCCCCGTTACATCTTCGCCGCAGGAACCCTTATTTAGACCAGTGAGCTGTTACGCTTTCTTTAAAGGATGGCTGCTTCTAAGCCAACCTCCTGGTTGTTTTGGGATTCCCACATGCTTTCACACTTAGATATGATTTGGGGACCTTAGCTGTAGGTTAGGGCTGTTTCCCTTTCGACCACGGACCT